>JBFZAU010000102.1:0-7713 GCA_041308825.1 Candidatus Omnitrophota bacterium | reverse complement strand
ATGGTGCAGTTGAGGCCGCAGGATGTAGGTAAATATGCGATTGTGCCGGGGCCGCGGGATCGCCTGGATGTTTTAATGAAAAAATTAGAGAATCCGGTGAAGAATTTTTCCTTTATGGAATATACCATGTATACCGGAAACTTTGAAGGGATTAGGGTTACCGGGATAAACGGCGGCAGGTTCTCAACCGACACCTCGATTACGACCGAGGTAATGTGTAATGCCGGAATCCAGAATATTATCCGCGTGGGCACCTGCGGTTCATTGGATGAGAATATTAAGATCGGTGATTTATTCGTCGTGGATGAGGTAATCCGCGGTGATGGAGTAACCCCGTATTATGTAGATAAAGACTTTAAAACTGTCAGCGATAAGAAGCTTTCGGATCTTTTAGTTGAGATTGCGCAAGGGATGGGCTTAACCATTCACCGCGGTAAGGCCTGGACCACTGATGCTTTATTACGGGAGACCCGTGAGATTGTCGAGGCCAAGCGTAAAGAGGGGGCGCGGGCAGTGGATATGGTTTCTTCGACGCTGCTGACGATTGCTCAAACCTATAACCTTCGCGCCTGCTCGATTTTAGCGGTCAGCGACAATGTGATTACCGGCGAAATGGGTTTTATGAATCCAATGTACTATATGGCTGAAAGTAATTTAATAAAGATTGCGCTTGAGTTAGTGAAAAAACTGGAAAACAAATAATTTTGAATATTTTTGCGGGTGACGGTCGAGACGAAGCCCTTGCCGCGACGCACCCGCCACGAATGTGGCGGGGAGCACGGCGAGGTGAATCGGCCGGCAGGACCCGCAAAAATTAGAAAGAAACCATGCATTTTTCACCATTATTTTGGCCGATACAGTTAAAAGGTAGCACGATTTATATCCTGGATGAGACCAAGCTGCCGCAGAAGCTGGTTTACATCAAGGCGAAGAACTATTTAGAGGCCTGCCGGGCGATTAAGGAAATGAAGACCCGCGCCGTGGGCCAGGTGCTTTTGGTGATGTACGCCTTTATTTTAAGCAAGCGACAGAATAAGGATTTGGCTAAAGTGGCAGCGGCGATCAATGCGACCCGGCCGACATTGTCATTTAAATTTTTAACTGAAATGGTGCTGGGGATTGAAAAAAGTGGCCAGCCTTTTGAGCAGAGTATATTGGGTTTCTTGGAGATGCTTAAAGCCAAGCGCATCGCCCAGGCCCAAGAAATGGCCAGCTTTCTTAAGGATGGGGATGTAATTCTTACCCACTGCAATATCAGCGGTTTAATGCCGTTAATCGGTGAGCTGGCTAAAGAGCAAGGTAAGAAGTTAAGCTTCTATGCTACTGAAACCCGGCCTTATTTGCAGGGGTCGCGGCTGACTGCCTGGGAGCTGATGCGCGCAGGTTTTGAGGTGACGATTATTACCGATAACATGGTCGCCTATTTACTCTCGCTGGGTAAAGTTACCAAAATCATCGTCGGCGCGGATCATTTAACCTTAAACGGGGATATTGCCAATAAAATCGGTACCTACCAGATTGCGGTGGTGGCCAAATACTTTAAGATTCCTTTTTATGTGATTTGCCCGCCGCCATCAAAATTAAAAACCGGCCAGGAGATTCAAATCGAGATCCGGCCGGATGATGAGCTAAAAATTTATCAGGGGTTACGCCTTGCACCTAAAGAGGTTAAGGCGTATTATCCGGCATTTGATGTAACCCCGGCGGAATTAATTACTAAACACATCTACTTAAAGGTCTAAAAATGTCAGAGCTTGAATTACGTAAGGAAATTATTGAAGTGGGCAGGAGGCTTTATGCCGGCGGATTAGCAGTAGCTAAATCCGGGAATTTAAGCTGCCGTATCGATAATGAGCATATTTTAATAACCGGCACCGGGACATTCTTAGGCCAATTAAAAGAATCCGAGATTGTTAAAGTTAGTTTGGCTAGCGGAAAATTTGAAGGGAATTTAAAACCCAGCTCTGAGCTGCCTTTGCATAGCTTAGTTTATAAAAATTTTGGGGCCAAGGTAGTTGTGCACTGCCATCCGCCGTTGATTAACGGGTATTTTGCGGTAGCTAAAACTTTAAAAGCGATGAGCTTTGAAACTAAATTTTATCTGGGGGAGATTCCGGTAGTTCCGCAGGAAACTCCGACGGTGACTGATCCTGAGCCGGTGATCGCCGCTTTAAAAACCAATAATCTGGTGGTTCTAAAGAACCACGGGAGTGTGGCGATCGCGGATAAATTTCAGGATGCCTTAGCGATTACTGAAGCCTTGGAGGAGGCGGTCAAGAGCGCGGCAATCGCCCGGCTTCTGGATAAGGATGTGCTGGATGATTTGGACGCGGCACTAAAAGATGATTTAAAACGCACTCAAGCCGCTTATAAAATGTTTAGCCCGGAGCACATTCAGGCAATCGTCGACTTGGTGAACCAGGATGCATTTATCGCCCAAAAAGGAAAAGAGCTGAATCTGACCGTGAAATTAGCGATCAAGCTGGATAATAGCGATGCGGTATTTAAATTTAATTTCGAAGAAGGCAGGATCGTAAAGTTAGATACCGACGGCGATGCCCCGTTTGTCATTTCCGCGCCAGCGCCGGTTTGGGAGCAGGTATTTTTGGGAAAACTCGATTCATTTGTCGCGGTAACCCAAGGTAAGATGAAATTAAGCGGACAGTTAGGACAACTCTCTAAATGGTATGTGCCTTTTAATCGGTTGTTCGCGTTGTTCAAAGAGGTAAAGATTAATGTTTAGCTTCGCCTCAGATACACGTCAAAACTCTCTAGAGTTTTGACGTATCGGCGAAGTAAATTCGCAGACGGCCTTGCGGCCTATGATTTACGTCAGCCTACGGCTTCCGTAAATCATCTGCTCATTTAAAATGGTATGTTCCTTTTAATCGGTTGTTTGCTTTATTTAAAGAAGTGAGGATATTATGAACTCCAAATGCCCGCTTTATATAAACGGACAATTTATTGAAACCCAGGAAAAGCAAAACATTATTAATCCTTCAACCGGCAAAGTCATTGCCGAGGCCTCTTTAGCCGAGGTTAAAGAAGTAGAGTTGGCCATATCGGCTGCCAGAGAGGCATTTGACAAAGGGCCCTGGCCGCAATTTTCTTTAGCGGAACGCAAAGAGTTTATCCTGAAGATTGCGCAGGGGATTTTGGATAATGCGGGACAATTGGCAGAGCTAGAAATGCAAAATACCGGCAAGCCGATTAAAGAAACCACCTTTATGGATATCCCCTCTAGCGCCCGGGCCTTTGAATTTATTGCCAATAATTTCACGCATTATCTGGGGGAAGAAGAGATTAATGTTTTGGCGGAGGCTAAAGCCAGGGTCCTTCCTGAACCGATGGGGGTGGTGGTTTTAATCGTCCCCTGGAATTATCCGCTTTTAATTACCTGCTGGAAGCTGGCCTCAGCCTTGGCTGCGGGGAACACCGTAATTTTAAAACCTTCCAGCCTGACTCCGCTCACCGCCTTGGAGTTAGTGAAAATTATACATCATTCCGGTTTTCCCGCCGGAGTAGTCAACCTGATTAATGGCAGTGGCGCAAAAATCGGCCAGGCGCTTTGTGAGGATAAGCGGGTAGATATGATCTCTTTTACCGGTAGTAATGAAATCGGCAAGCAAATCCTGCAGTATAGCGCCAAGAATGTTAAGAAGATGACAATGGAGTTGGGTGGCAAATCCGCCAGTATCGTTTTTAATGATGTTGACCTGGATACCGCGGTGAATAGTTCGCTGGCTTCAATTTTTTTAAATCAAGGGCAGATGTGCACCGCGATGTCCCGCATCTTTGTCCAGGAAAGAATTTATGATGAATTTTTAAATAGCTTTGTTGAGAAGGCTAAGCTGATTAAGCTGGGATTGGCGGATAGCCATGAAACGCAAATGGGACCGTTGATCAGCGATGCCCAGCGCAAAAAAGTGATCGCCTATATTGAAAAAGCCAAGGCCGAAGGCGGCAAGGTGGTTTGCGGCGGGAAAATTCCGGAAAATCCGGAATTAAAGAACGGTTATTTCTTCGAACCGACGGTGCTGGTGGATGTGGGAGCGCATTCGCATATGTTTAAAGAAGAGGTTTTCGGCCCGGTGGTTTTAATCCACAAGTTTTCCGGTTCCGACGAAGCGGCGCTTCTTGCCAACAGCGTGGATTTCGGCCTGGCCGCCTGTATCTGGACTAAAGATATGTATTTAGCCCAGGAGCTGTCCGCAAAACTTAATGCCGGGACAGTTTGGATCAATACCTACGGGATGTTTTATAATGAGCTGCCTTACGGTGGTTTCAAGCAAAGCGGATTCGGCAAGGAGCTGGGCCGTCAGGGGTTTTTGGAATATGTGCGTTATAAAAATATCGTGATTGATCAGTCCGATGGCGGCAAACCGCTGGTAAATTATTGGTATGGGTTCTAATGGATACCGTTAAAGTATTAGAAAATTGTGCTAAGATCTACGGGGATAAGCCCGCAATAATCTTCCGCCAGGATCAGATTACCTTTACCCAATTAAAAGATAAAGTCTTTGCTTTAGGGCAAGCCTTACTTAAGCTGGGGATTAAGCCTAAAGACAGGATCGCGATCTATCTGCCCAGCTGGCCTGAATATATTATCAGTTACCTGGCGATTTGGTCGGTGGGTGGCCAAGCTGTACCTTTAGATTTTATGCTCACTGAGGATGAAATTGTTTCCTGCCTCTCTCACTGCGAAGCTAAAATCCTGATTGCTAAACATAAAGCCAATCTTTCATTTATTTCACTTAAAGAAAAATTATCCCTGCTTAAAGATGTCATCATTTGTCAATCCCGCGAAGCAGGGGTGCTCAACTTTGAAGATTTGCTAGCGCAGGAGCAAGCCTTGCCTTTGCAGGTGAAAGTTAAAGATGATGATTGCGCGATAATTTTCTATACCTCCGGTACGACTGGCAAGCCTAAGGGGGTGTTAATCAGTTATGCCCAACTGGATGCCCCGCCCAAATCCATGGCCTTCTTTGTCGATTCCGATCTTGGCCCGGCGGATACGACGCTTTGCGCTTTACCTTTTTCGCATTTAGGTGGATTAATTTATATCCAGAATACGGTTACCTTTGGATTAACCTTAGTTTTGATGGAGCGTTTTATCCCGTTGGAGTTTTTAAAGAGCGTGCAAAGCTATAAGGTTAATTTTTTCTGGATTGTTCCTTCGATGTATTACGCTTTATTGCAGCTTAAAGAGTTTGAGACCTTTGATTTATCCAGCCTGCGCTGGATCGTCACCTTCGGGGCATCCAATTCTCCGCAGGCCTTGCGCCGTTTCCATCAGTTCTGTCCGCAAGCGCATCTGTTAAACGGCTGGGGTTTAACGGAAACTAATGCCCCGACGGTAGTTTTGCCGATGGGTTCGGAAAAAATTGAAAGCGTGGGCCGGCCCGCCCCCTGGATTGAGGTTAAGGTATTTTCCGATGATGATCAGGAGCTGCCGGTTGGCTCAATCGGTGAGGTGGTGGTTAAAAGCTGGGTGGTTACCTGCGGATATTTCAAGGATGAACCGCTGACCCGTTCGACCATCCGTAATGGCTGGTTTCATACCGGAGATTTGGGCAAATTTGACGCCGAAGGTTTTCTCTATATCGTGGGCCGCAAAAAAGAGATGATCAAAGTCGGCGGAGAGATTGTTTTTGAGCCGGAGGTAGAGTCCTCTTTGCAAAAACATCCGGATATTGCCGAGGCCGCGGTCGTCGGCGTGGCGGATAAATTAAGAGGAGAGGTGCCCAAGGCTTTTGTGGTGGTTAAAGAGGGCAAGAATCTTTCCAGCGAAGACCTGCGTTATTTTCTGCGCCAGCACCTGGCGCATTTTAAAATCCCGCATTATTTTGAATTTTGCCCCACCCTGCCGAAAAACAGGGTTGGCAAGGTTGATAAAGAGCAGTTAAGAAGGTAGGTTCCCTGGAGTCTTTAAATAAGAATGGGGAACCTGTGATTATAGAGATTTTAAAAAAGATTACAGAGATTAGGAGTTTGGTTTTAATCGCCGTAATCTGCCCTTTAATCTTCGTAATCAAATTTCCCCTTAGTTTTTGTAGAGAAGGAAAATTTCCATGCAAGATATTAAGGAGCTAAGCCTCAAAGCACTGGAAAAGAAAATACTCTTCTGGGGCTATCCTCAATATTATACCCAAAGCATCTTTGACTGGATCTATCAAAAACAAGTTTATGATTTTAGTCGGATGAGTAACCTGCCGGCGCCTTTAAGAAAGATCCTGGCTGAACATTTTAGCGCGCTGAGCTTAAGATTGGTCAAGCAACAGGAGTCTTCTGATGGTACGCGCAAACTCCTTTTTGAGCTGGAGGATAAAGGCCTGGTTGAGGCGGTGAGTATCCCCATGGGCAGTTACCGTACCGGGTGTATCTCATCGCAGGTTGGCTGTAAATTCGGTTGCAGTTTTTGCGCCAGTGCCGTTAAGGGGTTTAAACGCAATTTAACGGCAGTAGAAATTCTGGATCAGGTTTTGTATTTAAAACAGGTTTCGCTTTACCCGGCCTTATCGGATCGGCCGGTGCGCGCCTCTGCGCAGCGGCTACAGCTTACGCACATCGTTTTTATGGGTACGGGTGAGCCGCTGGATAATTACGATAATGTTTTATCGGCAATCCGCCTGCTTAATTCTCCGGATGCTTTTAATATCGGGGCGCGCAGGATCACGATTTCAACCTGCGGGATTATTCCGGGGATTAAGAAACTGGCCCAGGAGGATTTGCAGATTGAGCTATCGATTTCCTTGCATTCACCCGATGATAAAATCCGCAGTAAGCTTATGCCGGTGAATAATAAATATCCGCTGTCCGGATTAATTGAGAGTTGTCGGGGGTACATTAATAAAACTAACCGGCAGATCACTTTTGAGTATATTTTAATTAAAGGAATCAACGCCGATTTAGCCGACGCGCAAAGTTTAGTCCGGCTGCTTAAGGATTTAAGGCTGGCCAAGGTTAATCTGATTCCGGCTAATCCGGTAGCCGAGTTAAAAATCCTGCCGCCGCAAAAAGGGCAAATTAATGCCTTTAAGGCGCTGTTGGTTAAATCCGGCCTGCCGGTAACCTTGCGTAAGGAGCGCGGGCAGGATATCGACGCATCCTGCGGGCAATTACGCTTAAAATATGGAAAAAATTAATTTAAAATTAATCTCTATTATTCTTTTTCTTGCCCTGGGGGGTTGCGCTAAACCTGAAATTAGCAATCTTCATTCCCCAGGGAAGCAGATCATTTGCTTTGGGGATAGCATTACCTTTGGATACGGAGCCAGCGCCGGTGAGGATTACCCGACGGCTCTAGCCCAGTTAATTAAACGGCCGGTCATTAATGCCGGGGTGGACGGGGATACGACTTTTGAGGCCCTAAAAAGGCTGGAGCAGGATGTGTTAAGTAAGGATCCGTATTTGGTGATTGTGGAGTTTTGCGGAAACGATTTTTTAAGAAAGGTCCCCCGTAAGCATACCGTTGAGAATCTGGGAATGGTTATTGACCGCATTCAGGCTCAAGGAGCGATGGTGGCTTTAGTTGATATCAGCGCCGGCGGGGTGTTTTTGGATGAATACCGTAAGGATTTTAAAAAGCTCGCCGCGCAGAAGAAAGCGATCTTTATTCCGGCGATCCTGCACCGGATTATTACCAGTTCGAACATGAAAAGTGATTTTTTCCACCCCAATGCCCGGGGATATAAATTGATTGCCGAAAGGGTG
>JBFZAU010000101.1:0-2676 GCA_041308825.1 Candidatus Omnitrophota bacterium | reverse complement strand
CCCCCAAGATGATCCTGCCATCTACTTGGATTTAAAATGATAGTTTTAAACCACCCGAAAACATTCTGCCTGGTTCGGCGTAATTTCTCACCTCGCTGTATGATTCCGCGGTAATATTGCTAATCGCGGCAAACACCTGGGTACAGGCATTCAGCTTATAGCTGGCATCCAGATCGATTTTAGTATAAGCCTTAAGTGACTGGCTGCCTGAATCCATGCGTTTTCCTTTGTAAAGTAAGCTTAAACCGAATTTTAGCTTATCAATCGGGCTATACTGAATCCTGGAAAAATATTTATTTTTAGGCCGCCTCAGGAGCTCATCGCCAGTATCCCGGTTTTCGGTATCCTGCCAGGTATAACCAAAATCGAATTTTAAGTGATCAAACGGGCTAACGGTTAATACGCTTTCATAACCGAAAATCCTGGCTTTACCGACATTGGCATAGTTTTCGGTAAAATAGGTAGCCGGATTATAAACTGCATCGATCAGGTTTTGAATATCCGTATGGAAATAAGTTAAACCGAATTTAATTTTATTACTAAACAGGCTCTGCTCTATACCAACTTCATAGGTTGAGCTTTCTTCCGGCTTAAGTGCTGGATTACCTCCGCCTCCATAGAACGGATCGGCAATTGCATATAATTGGTATAAGGTCGGCGCCTTAAAAGCCGTGCCCCAACCGCCCTTAATCTTCGTGCCGGTTTTAAAAAGATAGTTGGCATCAACTTTATAAACTTGATGGAAACCGGCATGCGAATGATCATTGAACCGGGTACCCAGGTTAAGATGGAAGGCATCATTCAGATTAATCAGGTTTTCAAGATAGTAAGCCCGGGTATTACTGGTTACCTGCGGAAAGATGGCTTCAAAGGGACCAAATGGTCCTTCAGAATAATAGTAGTAAGCACCGCTCTCCCTTTGATAATCAAAACCCGCGATCAATGTATCGAATTCGGCGAGTTTTATGGTATTCTGCCAGTCTAGCTGGTAATTCTCCCCCTGATACCAATCCCTTAAATAATTTAAAGGAAACTGCGGATCCTGATCATCGGCATCACGCCGGTCATCCTTCATATAAGAAAGCTGCAGTTTTTGGCTCCAACGGTCATTAAACCTACTTTCATAATAACTGCTTAAGCTGACCTGCTTTTCTTTACCGATTAAATCCGGGTCATCCCGCAAACCAACCGAATCGTCATATTTATACCTGGCATCGGTGAACCTTCCGATCAAACCGACGGTATTCTGAAGGTTTAAGTCATAATCTGCTCTTACCGAGAGGCTGCTATTTTCGCTGGGATCGCGTTCGGAAGTATTCTTCAATTTTGAAATACCCCGGGTCTGAAAATGCGCCGCCCCCAATGAATAAGTAAAATTACCCACCCTACCGCTTGACTCAAGCTCCTGACGGTATGAATTATATGTACCTGCACTGCTTAAAAAAGAAACTGTCGGCTTACCGGAACCTTTTTTAGTCAGGATATTGATCACGCCGCCCATCGCATCAGAGCCGTATAATACACTCTGCGGTCCGTTAACTACTTCAATCCGCTCCAGGTTAGTCAGGGTCAAATGCGCTAAATTTAACGCCCCGTTGGTAGCGATCGGATCATAAACCCTGACATTATCGATCATGATTTGGGTTTGCCCGGAATTAGTGCCGCGGGTAAAAACCGAAACCGGCCCGCCAAATGCCCCGGATTGAACAATATCCACTCCCGGGGCATCAACTAAAATATCTTTAACGCTTTTACCTTTGGCTTTACCCTCCTCCAATTCGCTAGCGCCAAATGCGGTAACTGTGCTGGTTGTTCCCTCGATACTTTCCCCGTAGCGTAAAGGAGTAACTACGATCTTGTCCAACTCGATATCCTGCGCTTGGGCAGCCTGCCATACAATTAAACCTAATCCGAACAAAAATATAACTTTTCCACAAGAAACTTTCATTTTATTTTTCCCTTCTTGCGAGAGTACTCGCCTTTTGGCAGGCGGTCGACCGGACTTTTAGTTCACAGCTGAGAGCTCTCAGTTAACCGTTAAACTAATTACCGTTGCGCGACAGTGCCTGGAATTGCACCAGACTTCCTCCTCCTACCCGGCTTCCTTCTCAATAAATGATTATCAATACTATCACCTGGTGAGACAATATAAAATCCCATCCCTCCTTTCTGGCTAATCCAGACCCTTAATAAGAATGTTAAATAGCGCCGGCATATCAATATTTTCCCTGATCAATTCCGCTAATTTATTAAATTCCCGGTCAGGATTAAAATCTATTTTCCCCGCCAAAGCCGGCCAGCCTTTACGTTTTCTGATCCGGTTTAAAAAATGCCGCCGAAACGGCCCCGCATCAAAAATCCCGTGAATATAAGTTCCCCAAATCCGGCCATCCGGGCTTTGAGCTCCCTCGGCATATTTTTTATTTTTTCCGACGCAGGAATAAACTTCAAATACCGGCTGGCAGGGGCCGCTAAAACTGGTCTGCCCGTGGTGGATTTCATATCCGCAAACGGACAAACCCGATACTCTTTCCCTGGCTTCTACTTGAGCCAATATCTTCTCTGCTTTTAAGATGGTTTCTACGGGCAAAAAACCCAAACCCGATATCTGATTTAACCCTGATTCTAAATACCAAGGGTCTTTAATCCACCGCCCCAGCATCTGATAACCACCGC
>JBFZAU010000100.1:0-3068 GCA_041308825.1 Candidatus Omnitrophota bacterium | reverse complement strand
CCGGTGACAAAATAATGCGCGGTACGCAGCGCCGCCTCCATTACCCCGCCGGTAGTCCCGAAAATTACCCCGGCTCCGGCATATTCACCTAAGATGGAATCACTTTCTTCATCCGGCAATTGTTCGAAATCAATTCCCGCCTGTTTAATCATCCTGACTAATTCTCTGGTAGAAAGCACTACGTCAATATCCTGGTATCCGGAGGCCGACATTTCCTCGTTTCTGGTAATCTCGTATTTTTTAGAGGTACAAGGCATAATCGAAACCATGTAGATTTTAGCCGGATCGATCTTATTCTTTTCAGCATAATAGGTTTTAGAGAGTACCCCTAAAATTTCATGCGGGGATTTACAGGAGGAAAAATGCTCGATCATATCACCGTGGAACTTCTCCATAAAATCAACCCAGGAAGGGCAACACGTCGTAATTAAAGGCAGCGGCCGCTTACCTTGTAATAACCTTTCTTCAAACTCAGATGCCTCCTCCATGATCGTCACATCCGCCGCAAATGAGGTATCAAAAACAGCCTTAAACCCTAAACGCCGCAATAAGGCATAAAGTTTTTTAGTATAATTCCTGCCGACATGGCCGAAAGCTTCACCGATGGAAACTCTGACTGCCGGGGCAATTTGCACAACACAATATTTATCCGGATCCTGCAGGGCCTTCCAGGCCTGGGCAGTATGGTCCTGCTCGACAATAGCTCCCGTTGGGCAATGCGCCGAACACTGGCCGCATTTCACGCAAGGAGAATCCTCCAACTGAATATCCCCAGCCGGCGAAATTCTCGTTTTAATCCCCCGCTCCAAAAACGAAAGCGCCCAGACATCCTGGCACTCTTGACAAACATAAACACATCTACCACAAAGAATACATTTCTTAGGATCCAAATCAACCGCGCGAGTAGAAGTATCCAGCGGCAAATCTCTTAAGAATTGCGGAAAGGATTCCTCTTTAATCCCGAACTCCGCGGTTAATCTCTGCAGCTCACATTCATTATTTCTGGCGCACTTAAGACAGTCATTGGGATGGTTGGATAAAATAAGCTCGATCACTGTCCTTCTGATCTCCACGATCTCCGGGTCATGGGTAATAATATCCATACCTTCTTCCAATGGCGTACAGCAGGCGCGCAACATCTTCTGCGACCCCTTGTTCTTAACAATACATATACCGCAAGCTGCCGAAGCAGGCAGGTCCGAATGTTTACAAAGAGTAGGGATCTTAATCTGCACCCTTTTGGCTGCCTCTAAAATGGTAGTTCCGGCTTCCACTCTTAATAAAATACCGTTAATTTTTGCTTTCACTATCTTTGCCATATTTATTATTTATTTTTTAGAAATCGCTTTAAATTTACAAACATCAAAACAACGCCCGCATTTTATACACTTATCCTGTGCGATAACATATCCTTCTTCCTTGCCGCCGCTGATAGCCTGCACCGGGCAGTTAAGTACACAGATCCCGCAACGCTTGCATTTATCCTCAAGAATCGTATAGGTCACTAAATGGCTACATTTGCCGGCCGGGCATCTTTTATTAATAATATGCTCATTATATTCGGCCTCAAAATATTTTAAAGTAGAAAGCACGGGATTGGAAGCAGTCTGGCCCAAGCCGCATAAAGAGGCTTTCTGCATCGCTTGAGATATTCTCCTTAATTGCCCCAGGTCTTCAGGCACACCTTTTCCTTCGGAGATCTTTTTAAGATAACCCAACATCTGAAATCCGCCAATCCGACAAGGTGCACATTTACCGCAGGATTCTTCTACACAAAAACCCAGATAAAATTTGGAGATATCTACCATACAATCATCCTCATCGATCACGATCATCCCGCCGCTTCCCATAATCGAACCAAGCTTCTGCAGATTTTCATAGTCTACCGGCGTGTCTAAAAGCTTCTGCGGGATTACTCCACCGCTTGGCCCTCCGGTTTGCACGGCTTTAATCGGTTTACCGGATAGGGTACCGCCGCAGATACCTTCCACAATATCCCGCAAAGTCGCCCCCATGGCAATCTCAACCAATCCCGAATTTTTAACCTTTCCGGTAACCGCAAAAACCTTAGTACCTTTGGAGGTAGCCGTGCCGATTTGCGAAAACCATTTGCCGCCCTTAGAGATAATCACCGGGATATTAGCCAGGGTCTCGACATTATTAATCACTGTCGGCTTACCCCACAAACCTTTAACTGAGGGATAAGGCGGCCGCGGATGCGGAGTACCTCTTTTACCTTCGATAGAAGCAATCAGCGCAGTTTCTTCTCCGCAGACAAAAGCCCCGGCACCCAAGCGTATCTCTAAATCCAAATTAAAAGTACTGCCTAATATATTCTGGCCGAGTAACCCGTAATCATAAGCCTGCTTTATCGCTTTATTAATTCTTCCCACCGCTAACGGATATTCGGCGCGGATATAAAAATAACCTTTAGAAGCTCCAATGGCAAAAGCGGCGATAATCAATCCTTCGATCACCGAATGCGGATCACCTTCCAGTACGCTACGATCCATATACGCACCGGGATCCCCTTCATCGGCATTACAAATCACAAATTTTTCCGCTGAATTCACCTCCCGGGCAAAATTCCACTTCATCCAGGTAGGATACCCGGCCCCGCCCCGGCCGCGAATACCGCTGACCTTTAATTCTTCGATCAACTTCTCCTGGCCTAATTCACCCAAAACTTTCTTTAGGCCAAGATAGCCGCCACAGGCAATATACTCATCGATATTTTCCGGATTAATCTTACCGCAATTACGCAAAACTATCCGATGCTGCTTGGCGGTAGGCTTAAAAACTAAATCCTGAATAATCTTATCCTGCAGGGCAGCATCAATGATTCTTTTAATATCGTTATCAGTAACGTTGATATAGATTACTCCCGCCGGAAGAATCTTAACAACCATCCCCTGGTTATATACCCCGATATCGGCCACCCTAACCACCTGGAGCTGTTCTAAGAGATTCCCCTGGCGGATATAATCCAGAATCCGGGTATAAAAATCCCGGGTTTGATCTGCTCTTTTCGTATCCGTATCTTTGACTAAAATAACCTTAGTGTACAT
>JBFZAU010000099.1:0-4988 GCA_041308825.1 Candidatus Omnitrophota bacterium | reverse complement strand
ACGTCCGTCTATAAATAATGGCGGACTACAACTTACGTCAGCTTACGCCAGAAGGCGACACCCGCGCAACTCAATTAGGCGCGGGGTGAAGCTTCCGTAAGTTGTCTGCTCATTTAGGAGGATATTATGGCAGCGATTGAAATATTGCCTAAAATATATTCGGTAGGGGTAATTGATTGGGGGGTGCGCAACTTTCACGGCCATACTTATACTACTAGCAGAGGGTCAAGCTATAATGCTTATCTTGTCGTCGACGAGAAAACCGCCCTGGTTGATACCGTCGCCGGCAATTTTTCCCAAGAGTTAATCGATAATATTAAAGAAGTTATTTCTTTGGACAAGATTGATTATGTTATTGCTAACCACGTGGAAAGCGATCATTCCGGAGCCCTGCCGGCCGTTTTGGCGCTTTGCCCTAAAGCCAAGGTTTTGGGTACCGCTAAATGCCAGGAAGGGTTGTACAAACATTATTATCAAAACTGGAATTTTCAAACCGTTAAAACCAATGATCAGTTAAAACTCGGGCAACGGAGTTTGAGTTTTATCGAGGCGCCGATGATCCATTGGCCGGATAGCATGTTCACCTATTGCCCGCAGGATCATCTGCTTTTACCTAATGATGCCTTTGGCCAGCATTTCGCTTCCAGCGCCAGGTTTGATGATCAGGTTGATCCTTGTGCGTTAATGGAGGAGGCAGAAAAGTATTACGCCAATATCCTCTGGCCGTTAGGAGGAGTAATCCTTAAAAAGATCCAGGAGCTGCAGAAGTTAAATCTTCCGATCAAGATTATTGCGCCCAGCCACGGAGTAATCTGGCGCCGGGATCCGGCTAAAATTATTAATGCCTATCTTGGTTGGGCTCAGGGTGAAGTTAGGGATAAAGTTGTAGTGGTTTATGAAACCATGTGGGGATCAACCGAGCAAATGGCCAGGAAAATAGTTGAAGGCTTAACCTCTACTGGAATCGAGGTTAAACTTTTTGATGTGGCGCAGAGCGACCGCACGGAAATAATCACCCAGATGCTTTCGGCTAAAGGATTTTTGTTCGGTTCATCTACTCACGATAACGATATGTTGCCTAATATTGCCGCTTTCCTGGAGATTGTTAAGGGGCTAAAGCCTAAAGGCCGGCAAGTGGGTTTTTTTGGTTCTTATGGCTGGGCAGGGGGAGCCCTTAAAGAGATGCAGGATTTGCTTAGCAATTGTGGGACCCAGGAAAGTTTGCCGGCCCTGGCAGTTAAGTATGTCCCGGATGCCGGTGAGTTAGCCAGCTGTTTTGAGTTTGGCGCCAAATTCGTCCAGAGCTTGAAATGAAACCGATACCTGAGCCAATAATTAATTTTTTGCGTTCCCAGAGCTTTGTGATTGTTTCCTCAATCGACCCCAACGGGTTTCCGCATAATTCCTGCAAAGATATCGTAAAGATTGAGCCGCAAGGGAAGATCTGCTTGATCGATGTTTATCACGGCGTAACGGCCAAGAATATTGCGCTTAACCCGCAGGTGAGTATCAGCGCGGTGGATGAACATAAGTTTATCGGTTACTGCTTAAAAGGCAAAGCCGGAACGATGGAAGACAAAATCAGCCAGGAGATAATTAAAGCCTGGGAGGATAATATTACTTCGCGCCTGGCCAGAAGGCTGCTGAGGAACTTGGTACAAGATCAAGGCCAGCGGCATCACCCGGAAGCCAGCCTGCCTTCTCCGAAGCAGTTGATTGTTCTGGAAGTTGAGGAAATTATCGATCTTGCCCCGCACCATTTAAAAAAGCCCGCTTGATTACAGGCAAGCAAGGAGGAATGATGGCTAAAAGCGTAAAAGTTTATAGTACCTCGACCTGCCCCTGGTGTATTCGCGCCAAACAATTTTTAAAAGAGAACAATATCGAATTTCAAAACCTGGATGTTTCCGGCGATCAGTTGGCGGCCGATGAGATGATGGCTAAATCCGGGCAAATGGGGGTACCGGTGATTGATATCGACGGCGAGGTTATTGTCGGGTTTGATAAAGAAAGAATCAAGTCGGCTTTAGGGTTAGCATAGCTTTTTGTCCTCTGGGCCAATCTCAAGATGAAAACTTACGATTTAATTATTATCGGTGCCGGTCCGGCCGGGATTACCGCCAGTGTTTATGCAGCTAGAAAACAGCTGGATTTTTTAGTCATTAGTATAGACGTCGGCGGGCAAACCGCCTGGAGCGGCGAAGTAGAAAATTATACGGGGTATCAATTTATCAGCGGTCCGGAGCTGGCGCAAAAATTTGAGGAGCATTTGCATAAATTCAAGACGCCGCTTAAAGAAAATGAAGAGGTTCTCGCCCTGGAAAAAACCGGTTCGCTCATTCGGGTTAAAACCAGCCGCAGCGATTATCAGGCCCGTAGCGTTATTATCGCCAGCGGGAAAAAATCCAGAGAACTGATGGTGGAGGGGGAGAAGGAATTCAAAAATCGGGGTTTAACTTATTGTGCCACTTGCGATGGTCCGTTATTTGCCGGCAAAGTCGTCGCGGTCGTCGGCGGAGGTAACTCTGCTTTGGACGCGGTACTGCAATTGATTAAGATTGCCAAGCAGGTCTATGTTATCAATAATGCTGCCGCTTTAGCCGGGGATGCGGTGATGCAAGATAAGATCGCGCAGGCCGCCAACACGACAATTTTTAATAATACTTTAGTAACCGCGGTATTAGGGGATAAATTTGTTAACCGGATTAAAATCAAAAACCGCAATCAAGAGGAGGAATTGGCGGTGGCAGGAGTATTTGTGGAGATCGGTTTGGTGCCTAATTCCGGTTTTGCTCAAGGGGTAAATAAAAATTCCCAAAACGAAATTATCGTAGATGCGCGCAACCGGACAAATATCGAAGGTGTTTTTGCTGCCGGGGATGTTACGGATGTGCCGGAGAAGCAGATCATTATTGCCGCCGGAGAAGGCTCCAAAGCCCTCTTAAGTGCTTTTCATTATTTATCAAGAAATAATTTTAGCGATTAGAATTTAATGGTAGAATAAAATATAAGGGGGTAATCATGAGAGAAAAAATCGAAAAAGCACTGGATAAAGTCAGGCCGATGTTAATGGCCGATGGTGGAAATGTGGAATTAGTGGAGGTTACCGCGGATGGCATCGTGAAGTTGAAGTTGAAAGGCAGCTGCGGCTGCTGCCCGATGAGCTCAATGACCTTAAAGAATGGGATCGAAAAAATCTTAAGGCAAGATGTCCCGGAGATTAAAGAAGTTATTGCCTTATAGCAGAAATTCCTTAATGTCGCTGTCAGATAAGCTTAACCGCCTTAAACGCATCATCCGCGGATACCGTTCGGTTTTAATCGCCTTTTCCGGAGGCCAGGACAGCGCTTTTCTGCTTAAAATTTGCGCGCTTACATTGCCTGCCGCTAAAATTTTAGCGGTCACCGCCGTTTCGCAAACTTATCCCCAAAGCGAACTGGTGGCGGCAAAGAAACTGGCCAGGCAGATCGGGGTAAGGCATAAAGTTATCCGCACCGCCGAGCTGTTGAATAAAAATTTTACCGATAATCAGCTTAAGCGTTGCTATTTCTGTAAGCAAGAGTTATTTACTAAATTGAAGGCGATAGCAAAAGATTCTTGTCTGGCAGCGGTAGTCGAAGCCAGTAGCCTGTCGGACAAAAAAGATTTTCGTCCTGGCAGGATCGCCAAAAGAGAGCTTAAGATCAAATCTCCATTAGTCGCGGCCGGTCTTGATAAGCAGGATATCCGGAAATTAAGCAAAAAACTTGGTTTGTTCAGTTGGGATAAGCCCAGCTTAGCGTGTTTAGCTTCCCGGATACCTTACGGTATTAAAATTACTGTTTGTTTGCTTAAACGTATTGAACGGGCGGAAGAGTATTTAAGCGGTCTGGGATTTAAACAGGTGCGTTTACGTCACCATGGTGATCTTTGCCGGATTGAAGTTAATCCGGAAGAAATTATTAAGTTATGCGCTCAAGGACAGCAGATTGTCAAGCGTTTGAAAGCCATCGGCTATAATTATGTTACGGCGGACCTGCAAGGGTATCGTACCGGCAGTTTAAATGAGGTAATTAAAAGATGAAGAAGGTATATTTAGATTACGCGGCGACCACTCCTGCGGACCCGCAAGTACTCAGTGCCATGCAACCGTATTTTTTTGATCAGTTCGGTAACGCCTCCAGCCTTCACGCTTATGGCCAGGAGGCTAAGAAGGCCCTGGAGGATAGCCGCGAGGTTCTGGCGGATTTTATCGGGGCTCTTCCTGAAGAGATCGTGTTTACTTCCGGCGGCACGGAAAGCGATAATTACGCCCTTTTGGGCGCAGCTTTAGCGCAAGAAAAGAAGGGCAATCATATTATTATTTCGGCCATTGAGCACCATGCGATCAGCGAGCCGGCGAAGTTTTTAGAGAAAAAAGGTTTTAAAGTTACTGTTTTGGGGGTAGATAAAGATGGCTTGGTCTCTTGTGAAGATTTAAAGAAGGCGATTACTGATCAAACTATTCTCGTTAGCATCATGCATGCGAATAATGAAATCGGCACCCTTCAGCCGATCGAGCAGTTGGGCAGGATCGCCAAAGAAAAAGGGGTCTGTTTTCATACCGATGCCGTGCAGACTGTTGGCCATCTTCCGGTCAATGTGGATTCATTAAACGTAAATCTACTCTCTCTTTCGGCGCATAAATTTTACGGGCCCAAAGGCGTAGGTGCTTTATATATCAGAAAAGGTACGCGCCTTGAGACATTTATGCGCGGCGGGGATCAGGAAAGAGGCCGGCGCGCCTCAACCCACAATATTCCGGGGATAGTGGGTTTGGCGAAAGCGATTGAGCTTTGCCGCAGCAAGATGAATGATGAGATTAAACTACAAACCTCCTGGCGGGACAGATTAATTAAAGAGATCCCTGCCCGGATCCCCTATGTCCGGCTAAACGGCCACCCCAGCCAGCGGCTGCCCAACAACGTTAACTTTTCCATTAAATACATCGAAGGGGAGTCGATCCTTTT
>JBFZAU010000098.1:0-15361 GCA_041308825.1 Candidatus Omnitrophota bacterium | reverse complement strand
ACGTCCGTCTATAAATAATGGCGGACTACAACTTACGTCAGCTTACGCCAGAAGGCGACACCCGCGCAACTCAATTAGGCGCGGGGTGAAGCTTCCGTAAGTTGTCTGCTCATTTAGGAGGTAGAAAATGGCGGCAGAAGAGAAAAAATGCTGTTGTGCGCAGTCGGGATGCGGGGATCTTAAAAAAAATCTGGGCAAACTGTTTAAAGTAATTCTCGGGTTAGGTTTTCTGGTTGTTGGCGGAGCGGCGATCTTAAGGTTTTGGCCGGAATTACTCGCCATGATTAAAGGCTCAAGCGGCCTGCTGTTCATGATGGTGGGTGTGATTATTTTGGCTATCGCTAAAGAATAAAAGTTGTAAAAGGCGCTTTCTTTAAGGTTGAACCCCGGAAAATGAAAGCGCCTTATTTATTTTAATCCCGCTATTTCTTTTGCTATTACCAGGTTTTCGTATATAATATACTGCAATTACGTCAGCAACATAAAACACAGGAGAATGCGCATGGAAACAACAATCGCCAGAGAGTTAATTAGTAACCGAAAACTTTGCCGCCTGCTTAGCGTGGGGGCTTTGATTATCCTGACTGCTTTATCGGCTTTTGTGCGGATACCGCTCCCCTTTACTCCCGTACCGCTTACCCTGCAAACTTTTTTTGTTTTGCTTTCCGGGGCATTGCTGGGCAGGAAACTGGGGGCATCTTCGCAAATAGCCTATCTGGGGTTAGGGTTAACCGGCCAGACGATTTTTACCGGTACCGGAAGCGGCAGCCTGTATTTATTAGGGCCTACCGGCGGCTATATTATCGGCTTTATTTTAGCCTCTTTTTTTGCCGGAACTCTGTTGCAGCAGGAAAAACAAAGCTGGGGGGCGGTTTTTATTAAACTGCTGGCGGCGGATCTTATCATTTTGTTTACCGGTACCTTGTGGATGAAAATAAGCTTTTCCTATTCACCGGTTCAAGCATTCCTGCTGGGATTTTTACCGTTTCTGCCGGGAGATATTTTAAAAGTGGTTTTGGCGACCGCCGTTTATCAAAAATTACGCGGGTCGGTTAAGGCAGCCCTCGGTTAGTTTTTAAAATACCCCAGGGAATTATCCGATAAATGAAGATACTTTTCTTAAAGATAGTTTCTTTATCTTTGTTGGCATTCGCCCTGGGGGCTTGCGCTCATTTCGCCGGGATGACCCCGCACCAATCCCTCTCTCTGGGTATTTTTTCCGCTTCCATTCTGGGTACGCTTTTCTTCTGGGATTTCCGCTTAAGTTTCGCTTTTATCGGTACCTCGCTCTTGTTAATGACTAAAACCATTGACCTTGAGCACGTCTTGGAATTTTCCTCACTGGAGGTAATTCTTTTTCTGGTGGGGATGATGGTGATTATCGGGCTGCTCAAAGATTCCGGGGTATTTGCCTGGATCGTCAGCGTGATTTTACGGATACCCCGGTTAACCGCCAAGAAGTTTTTTTTGATTATTACGCTGTTTTCGGCTCTCTTGGCCTGCGCGGTTGATGAGGTGACCTCGATCATCTTTATGGTGGTGGCGGTGATGGAGATTTGCGATTATTTTGAGGTTAATCCCACCCCTTTTGTAATTATTTCGGTGCTGGCGACTAATATCGGTTCGGCGGCCACCGTCCTGGGAAATCCTATCGGTATACTGATTGCCTCTAAATCCGGTTTGACCTTTGAAGATTTTATCTTCAAGGCTTCTCCGCTTGTGGCGGTTTGTTTGGCGGTTACGGTTATCATTCTTCTGTTTTGGTATAGAAAACCCATTAAGCTGCTTGATGCGCAAATGCAAAGGCTGGGGGCCAATGAGGTGTTAATCCGGTTGATTTCTGTACCGCCGGAAAAAAGCTTAAAATTCAGCCTGGGTATATTCGGGACCATGCTGATTTTTATTTCTTTGCATCACCGTATGGAGGTGGCTTGGGATTTACCGGCAAATACAGTTTTATTGGTTGTGCCTTTAGTTGCCAGCGGTTTGGTGATGATCTGGAAGCATCATAGGGCCAGGAAATATATCGAGAAAGACGTGGAATGGTGGACCCTGCTTTTTTTTCTGCTGCTATTCGTACAGGCCGGAACGCTAAAATATACCGGGGCGACGGTTTTTATTGCCCAGAAAATGCTGGATGCGATCGGTAGTAATTTTAATCTGTTGACGGCTGCCGTATTATGGGTCAGTACTATCGGTTCAAGCGTTTTGGACAATGTGGTGTTAGTGGCGGCTTTTATTCCCATCGTCCAAGGCTTCCAGCATTTAAATGTCAACCTGCAGTCTTTATGGTGGGCCTTGCTTTTCGGCGGCTGTTTGGGCGGCAACATTACCTTAATCGGTTCTACCGCCAATATTGTGGCCATCGGGCTTCTGGAGAAAGAAAAACGCATTAAAATCAGTTTTATGGATTGGTTTTGGGTCGGTTTGACGGTCGGCTTAGTTACGGCTTTGATGGCGACAGCTGCTTTAGTTTTCTTGCCGTTTTACAGATAGCTTGACAAGCTAAAAGAGTTGTGATAATTTGAAATTAACTTTATAAGGAGGCTGAAGATGGATTTGAGAAAGAATCTCATTTTGTCCGGATTAGCGATTGTGGTACTGGCTACAACCCAAATTGCCTTAGCCCAGGAACCGGCTCAGCCCCCGTTGATTACCTCCAGCCAGGAAAGCGCAGCGCCAAAAGAAGGGGATTTGCAGTGGGCTTGGGGGGAATTGGTTAATCTGGACAACCAGGCCCAGACGATCACGTTAAAATATCTGGATTATGAAACCGATCAGGAAAAAGAGCTGGTGCTGGTGATTGATGGAAAAACCGTCTTTGAGAATATTAAAGATTTTAACGAGCTAAAAGCAAAAGATACCTTAAGTATTGATTATCTGGTTGGTTCCGATAACCAAAATATCGCCAAAAATATCAGTTTAGAAAAAACTGAGGATGACGCTGTTTCGGCACCGGTTCCGGCAGCCGCGGAAGAACCAGCAGTTGAACCGGCACCAGAAGAGCCGGTTCCGGCAGCCGCGGAAGAACCAGCAGTTGAACCGGCACCGCAAGAGCCTCCTGCGGCAGATACGGTTACCTCGGATCAGGCGCAGTAAATATCTTTAACCGTCCAAGGATTAATTCCAGTTCATTTACAAGGCAGGGCCTTAAAGACCCTGCCTAAATTTTAGAAAGCGCTTTTTAGCCAGATGAGCCAAGAGATAAAATTGATTATTTTCGATTTAGACGGTACGCTGATCGACGCTTATACGGCAATCCATAAAAGTTTCAATTATGTGATGCAAAAGTCGGGGTTAAAACCGCAAAGTTTAAACACCGTGCGCAGGCTGGTAGGCTGGGGGGATCTTAATTTGCTGAAACCTTATTTTCCACCTAAGGATTTACCGGGATCTTTGCGTTTGTACCGGGCGCACCATAAAAGCAGCTTGCTTAAATATTCCCGCCTTTATCCTTATGTGCGCGGGATTTTGAGATGGCTTAAGGAACAAGGTTATAAATTAGCCGTAGCCAGTAACCGGCCAAGCCGGTTCTCCCGTATTTTATTAAAACATTTACAGATCAGCGGTTTTTTTGACTATGTGCTTTGTGCTGATCAGGCCGCTCATCCTAAGCCTCATCCGGAGATGTTAAATCGGATTATCAGGAAATTTAAGCTTAAAAACCGGCAAGTTCTGTATGTCGGAGATATGGCGATTGATGCCCAGGCGGCTAATGCCGCTAAGGTCAAAGCGGTGATTGTTGCCGGCGGTTCAAGCAGTTCAGTAGAGATCAAAAGGGAAAAACCGTTAAAAGTGATTCCGGCTATCCGCTGCTTAAAAGCCATGCTTAGGTGAGCGTACCCGACGCTAAATAAGGCTGCCGGCACCCCGGGCCAAGGGGAATTATTCTTGACAGCCAGATTAATCGGTAATATATTAAATCAAAATATGAGAAAAAACCTTAAATTATTAAGTTGTCTGATCGCCGCGACGGTTTTGAGCGGTTGCGTTTCGACTAAGCCTCGTCTTGCGCAGGCTAAATTACCCGGCGGAGAATTATTAGCTGTTTATCAGGGCCCGCAGGCCAAGATCGCGGTGGGGGATTTTGAATTAAAAACCGCCGGAATCGAACCGCAAGTTTCGGTGGCGATGAAAGAATATCTCGTGAGCGTTTTAACCGCCACTAAGCGTTTTGTGATCGTTGCGCCGCAGGAGGCCGATCTGGTTATCAACGTCGGGGTGATTGAATTCGTTCCGGAAAACTCCGGAGGTAAAGCCGGTCTGGCCGGAGGAGGAAGCAGCGGCAGCGGTTTTATGGGCGGTTTATTGGGTGAAGTTTTGAATAAGGCAAACCTGCAGTTGAATCTGCGGATTATTGAACGGGCCACTTCTACGGTCCTGGCCAGCCGGGATATTCAGAGTCAGGTGGTGGAGCATCCCGGAGAAAAAATAAGGTTTAATCCGGACAAGGCCTTTCGGGCCTCCTTAAGTGACTATGCGGCAACACCGATGGGCAAAGTTATTTACGATTGTATTATTGATTCCGGCCGTTTTATTGTGCAGAGCGTGCCGGAAAATTATTATCGAGAATCATCATCAAGTAAAGGGGAAACCAATGGGGAAAAGAAAACGTAGAGGAAAATTGAATTGGCGCTCTAAAAAAGCAAATAAGGGTAGAAAACCGAATTTAGGTTAAATTCCTGCAGATGGTTTTATGGTGGATCGTAGCCGCTACATTCTTGGTCAGCCTTGTTTTTTGGGGCGGTATTTTTACCTTAATCGTTAAGGGAAATTTAATGCAGAAGCTGCTTTTTTATCTGATGGGTTTCTCCGCCGGTGCGCTGATCGGCAGCGCTTTTTTGCACATCCTTCCGGAATGCCTGGAAAATAATTAAAGCCTGGAGGTGTTTTCTTACTGCATTTTGGAAATCATGTTTATGGCCTTAGCCAAGAAATTCTTACCGGTTTAACTAAATAAAGATTAATTTTCAAACTAAAATTCCATGAAGATCAAAGCATTAGCGCTGATTTCCGGAGGTCTGGATAGCTTATTGGCCGCCAAGCTTGTTTTTGAACAAGGCTGCGAAGTGTTGGGGGTGCATTTTAAGATCCCCTTTTGCAAGGTCAACATTCAGGATAGTTTTCCCAAAATCGGCATAAAGATCATGGAGGTTGATTTAAAGCGGGAATTTCTCGGGCTGATTAAGAATCCGCGGTATGGATTTGGTGCAAATATGAACCCTTGCATTGATTGTAAGATCCTGATGTTTAGTAAGGCTAAGACATTAATGCCGCTTTTAGGGGCGAAGTTTATCGTTACCGGTGAAGTTCTTGGCCAGCGGCCGATGTCCCAGAACAAGCAGGCTTTAAGGTTGATTCGGCATCAAAGCGGGCTGGAGGATTTATTATTACGGCCGCTTTCCGCGCAATTTTTTCCTCCGACTTTAGCGGAAAGGGAGGGCTGGGTTAAAAGAGAAAAACTGCTTAATTTTAACGGGCGCCTGCGTACCCCGCAGATGCGGTTGGCTAAAAACTTGGGGCTTCATACTTATGCTACGCCTGCCGGAGGGTGTTTATTGACCGACCCCTGTTTTTCCAGAAGGCTGTTAGAGTTAATGAAACATCGGGAATTAAATTTAGATAATTTGGAGCTTTTAAAAATCGGCCGGCATTTCCGTTTAAGCGGGCAGGCCAGACTGGTTGTCGGCCGGGATGAGCAAGAAAACAGTCAATTAGCGAAGCTGGCTTTAGCCGGAGACTATTTATTTAGCCCGCAAAAAAACTTACCCGGGCCGCTTTGCCTGGCCCGGGGGAAAATCAGCCGGGAGCTGGTTCGCTTATCATCTCAGATTACCTCGGCTTATACTGATGTGCTGGACTTAAAACATATAGATGTATTCTGCCGCCAGGTTCCGCAAAGCCAAGATTACGTACAGCAGGTGGCCTGTTTACCTAAGGCAAGATTTACGCATTTATTAATATGAAAGAGGCCCAACTCTGTAGTCGTTTAGAAAACCATGAGGTTGCCTGCCGGCTTTGTGCGCATGCCTGCCGGATCAAGCCGGATAATTTCGGTTTTTGCGGGGTAAGGCAGAATATCGCCGGCGTTCTTTATACGCATAATTATGGCAAACTCGTGGCGGCTAATCTTGATCCGGTGGAGAAAAAGCCGCTGTATCATTTTTTACCCGGCAGTTCGACTTTTTCGATTGCCTGTGCGGGATGTAATTTTCGCTGCGGTTTTTGCCAAAATTGGGAAATCTCTCAATTTGATCCCGGTCAGCAGGAACTTAAGGGGCAAGATTTCAGCGCAGAGCAAGTAGTTAAAATGGCCCGGCAATCCGCCTGTGGCAGTATTGCCTATACCTATACGGAACCAACGGTTTATTTTGAGTTTGCTTTCGCAACGGCCCAGAGGGCTAAGGCAGCGGGCTTGCGGAATATTTTCGTCACCAACGGTTACCTGAGCCGCCAGGCAATGGATTTAATTTCCCCTTGGCTGGATGCCGCCAATATTGACCTGAAGTTTTTTAATGAAAACAGCTATCAAAAGGTTTGCTCGGCTAAACTGGGGCCGGTTCTTGATGCGATACAGTACCTAAAGGCTGCCGGGGTTTGGGTGGAGTTGACAACATTGATTATTCCCGGCCGGAATGATACCCCGCAGGAGTTAACCGCGCTGGCTAAGTTTATTGCTTCGGTAAGCCGGGATATCCCCTGGCATCTTTCCCGGTTTCATGCCGATTATAAGTTTAACGATTACCCTTCTACCCCTGAACGTACCCTAAAAATGGCTTATGATATTGGTTTGGCACAGGGGTTACGCTACTTATATGTAGGTAATTTTACGGCTTTAGGGCAGGATACTGTCTGCGCCAAATGCGGTAAGCTTTTAATTAAAAGAGAAGGTTTTGATCTTTTAGAGTCGCATTTGGAGCAAGGCCGCTGCGTTTTTTGCCAATCAGTTTTACCCGGTGTATTCAGTTAAAAAGACTTTTTAAGAGCTTTTTGGTGTTGACAGCCGGGGGGCTTAGGTTTAAAATAGATTTACCGATTTCACCCACAATCCTGCCCCTATCGATCTGTAGGGGTATATTTTTACTGCTTTTACATGACTCCGGAAAATAGCCAATTTAACCCTAAAAAATGCATTGTTTTCTTTGATTTTGATAATACTATCGCCACTTGCGATGTTTTCGATAATATGCTTTTACTTTTTTCCAAAGATGACCGCTGGGTCGAGCTGGAAAAAAGATGGAAAAGCGGCCGGATCGGTTCTAAAACCTGCCTGGAAGGTCAATTGCGCGGGATGGATTTGACCAAAAAATCTCTGGACGCTTATTTACCCAAAATCAAGCTGGATCCCTATTTTAAACCGACCTATAAGTTTTTGTTAGCTAAAAAAGTTAAAACGCTGGTTTTAAGCGACAATTACGACTATATTCTTAACCGGGTTTTAAAAATGAACGGGATAAATAAGCTTAAGGTTTTTGCCAATAAATTAAGTTTCTCCAAGGATAGAATTATTACGGATTACCCTTTTAAGAATAAAGATTGCCAGGTCTGCGCGCACTGTAAGACCAAAAACCTCTTGGCTTTGGCCCCCAAAGATGCGGTAGTGATTTATGTCGGAGACGGGGAATCGGATATCTGTCCGGCTAAACATGCCCAGGTGGTGTTTGCCAAAGACCACCTCTTGCGTCGTCTCAAGGATAGCAAACTTGATTATATGGCCTTCCATAACCTAAAGGAAGTCTTCACCTATTTGAGAAAAAAGCTAGCCTAATTCCCATTTTAATTATAGGAGTATTTTATGGTCGAACCCAGGATTATCGCTTTAACCATATTTATCGTTGCTTATATTTTGTTTGTTGTGCTCCCGCATAAACGCACAGGGATAGCTTTAGGGGGAAGTTTATTGCTGGTTTTAACCGGAGCCATCACGGCGAAAAATGCGTTTTTTGCGGTTAACTGGAATGTGATGGGGATTTTTGTCGGGACTTTAATCCTGGCGGATGTTTTTATGCAGAGCCGGGTGCCGGCTTATATTGCCGAAATATTTGTGGATCGGGCGAAAAGCACAGCCTGGGCGATCTTGTTTATTTGTATTTTGAGCGGTTTTATCTCTGCTTTTGTGGAGAACGTGGCTACGGTATTGATTGTGGCGCCGATTGCTTTGGCTTTAGCCAGGAAATTAAAGATTAACCCTACGAACATGATGATTGCGATTGCCCTCTCTAGCAACTTACAGGGGGCAGCGACTTTAATCGGGGATCCGCCGAGCATGCTTCTGGGAGGATTCGCTAAGATGAACTTCGGGGATTTCTTTTTTTACCGGAGTAGACCCAGTATATTCTTTGCCGTAGAGCTGGGAGCAGTTGTTTCGTTTTGCGTTCTTTATTTTATTTTTAAAAAATATAAAGCTAAAACCCGGCTCATCCCGGTTGAGAAAGTGAAAAGCTGGGTGCCCACGGTTTTGTTAGTCAGCTTGATTATTCTGCTGGCACTTTCTTCGTTTCTGGATACCGGATTTAATTCTTTAGCCGGGCAACTCTGCATGATCTTCGGGGTGATTGCCCTGATTTGGGAAAAAGCCGTAAATAAAGCTTCGATTTCTGCCGGCCTTAAGAAGTTAGATTGGGAGACGACCTTTTTCCTGATCGGCATTTTTATTATTGTCGGCGGGATTTCACTTACCGGTTGGATTGGTGTCCTGGCTGATTATTTAGCCAGTCTGGTTGGTGCAAATATCTTTTTGGGGTATACGGCAATCGTTTTCCTTTCAGTTTTACTTTCCGCATTTATTGATAATGTCCCATTCTTGGCTGCGATGCTGCCAGTGGCGATGATTATGGCGGATAAATTACAGATCAACCCGTCTTTATTTTTATTTGGTTTGTTAATCGGAGCCAGCTTAGGCGGCAATATTACTCCCATCGGAGCCAGTGCCAATATTGTGGCCTGCGGTTTACTTAAAAAAGAAGGTTATCCGGTTAAGTTTACGCATTTTATGAAAATCGGCATTCCCTTTACCCTGGCCGCGGTAACTGCCGCCTTTCTATTTGTTTGGTTCATTTGGAGGTAAATCATGCCGCAGGTTGTAGCGCTAGGCCATATTTTCAGAACAAAAAAAATTTTTCTTGACAAATGATACTAATATGGTATCATTAAGTCATTAGGGAAATAAAAGGAGGTGATCAAATATGACCGTAGCCGTTAGATATATGTTAAGGCCCGTGGCACACTGCAAAGAAGGTTGCTTTAAAGTGTCCTGGGCAAGACGTTAAACTACCCAATCTTTTTTAAATTCAACGGGAGGATTTGTGAAATTAATCACTAGAAATACCGATTATGCCTTGCGGGCAATTTGTTATATAGCGAAACAAAAAAAAGTTGTGACTGTAACGGAGTTAGTTAAAATTTTAGGGGTACCGCGTCCCTTTATGCGCAAGATCTTGCAACGCTTAGGCCAGAAAGGGATATTGGAGTCTTATAAAGGACAGTCCGGAGGATTTAAATTTAAAATCCCGGCTCACAAGGTTTTTATAATGCAAATTATGGACGTTTTCCAGGGGCCGGTGTCATTAAACGAATGTTTTCTTAAAAAAAATATCTGTCCTAACCAGGGTAAGTGTATCTTGAGAAAAAAAATCAAGATAATTGAGGATAATGTACTGGCGCAGCTTAAAAAAATTAACATCGCTTCGCTAATTTAGGGGTCAGCTTATGGTAAAGAGAAAGATTATTACGATTGACCAGAATAAGTGTAATGGCTGCGGCTTATGTATTCCCGATTGCCCGGAAGGGGCGATCCAAATTATCGATGGCCAGGCCCGGTTGATCAGTGATTTATTCTGTGATGGCCTGGGGGCTTGTATCGGCCATTGCCCGCAAGGAGCGATTACTATCGAAGAAAGAGAAGCGCAAGCTTATGATGAGAAAAAGGTGATGGCGAACATTGTTAAACAGGGGAAGAATACGATTAAGGCGCATCTTTTGCATCTTAAGGAGCACAATGAGCATAAATATTTACAACTGGCATTGGATTATCTGCGTGAAAACAAGATTGAGAATCCGCTTTTAAATGAGGCGCAGGCGCTCGCAGGGGCCGGTCATGTCCTTGGGGGGTGCCCGGGTTCAAGGGTATTTGATCTCCGGCAGCAGCCAGCTTTGGCCCAAGGCGATGAAACGGGTAAACGGCCTTCGCAGCTGCGGCAGTGGCCACTGCAGCTGCATTTGATCTCCCCCCAGGCTGTATATTATCAGAAAGCCGATTTACTTTTGGCTGCCGATTGTACTGCTTTTGCTTTAGGAGACTTCCATAAAGATTATTTAAAAGGTAAGGCGTTGGCGATTGCCTGTCCGAAACTGGATCAGGATAAGGATATTTATACACAAAAGCTTACTGCCTTGATTGACGATGCGTTAATTAATACTTTAACCGTTATGATTATGCAGGTCCCCTGTTGTGGCGGATTGGCGGCTATCGCCCAGGAGGCGCTCAATAAAGCCAAACGTAAAATCCCCATTAAAACAATTATGGTCAGCCTGCAGGGGGAGATCCTTTCCGAAGAATGGGTGATGGCTAAATAACGATGAGTCGGGGTTGTCCGCATGAAGATAAAGGTAATTGTTTGGTGGCCGGCGGGGTCTGCCAGCCCGGTAAAAATGGTGCGTTCTAAGAGGGAAGGTGCGCTTTAGGGCAAGAGGAGAAAGAGGATGATAAATAATTGTCCGGGTCAGGATAAACGCAAGATAATCCCCGAGCCGATGATTTGTCCGGCTTGCGGGTATGAAGCGGAAATATTCTCTGATGAAATTAAGGGCCGCTGCCCTAAATGCCAGAAAATTTTCTACCGGGAGGTTTTACCAACTTGTATTGATTGGTGCGCTTCGGCTAAGGAGTGCCTGGGCGGCCAGGCATACGGAAATTATTTAAAAAATAGGGCGCTTTTTTTAAAAGATAAGTTACTAGCAGAGTTAAAAGAATATTTCGGCAGCGATATAAAGCGGATTAATCATGCCAGAAAAGTCCTTGAATATGCCCAAGAGCTTTTACGCCAGGAGGGTGGAGATTGGTCGGTGGTTGTTCCGGCAGCGATCCTGCATGATGTGGGGATTAAGGCCGCCGAGGAAAAGTATGGCTCATCCGCCGGACATTTACAGGAGAAGGAGGGGCCGGAAATAGCCAGGAAAATCCTGCTCAAGCTAGGATTTAAAAAGAAAGAAATTGAAGAGACCTGCCAGATTATCGCGCATCATCATTCACCGGGCAAGGCCAATACCCTGAATTTTAAGATATTATACGATGCTGACTGGCTGGTAAATTTGAAGGATGAGACTGATATTACGGATAAAGGGAAGGTTAAGGCGATTATCGAAAAGGTATTTCTAACCACAACAGGCAAAAACCTGGCTTATGAGCTATATAATTGAACAAAGGAGAAAATAATGTTTTGTTATCAATGCGAGCAAACGGTTGGCGGTACAGGTTGCACTAAGGTGGGGGTTTGCGGCAAGAACGAAGATATCCAGAGTCTGCAGGATACGCTTTTATACGGGTTGAAAGGGATTGCCGCCTATGCCTATCACGCCCGCGAGCTTGGCGCGATTGATCCTGAGGTTGATGGTTTTATGCACGAAGCGCTCTTTAAAACCGTAACCAATGTCAGCTTTGACTTAAATCAGTATTTAGAATTGGTGTTGAAATGCGGAAAAATGAACTATCAGGTTATGGAGCTTTTGGATAAGGCGCATACGCAAAGATTCGGTAATCCGGTGCCGACAGCGGTTGAGACCGGTACCGTGTCCGGGCCGGCGATTTTAGTTACCGGGCATGACCTTTTGGACCTTTACGAATTGCTGAAACAAACACAGGGTAGCGGGGTTAATGTTTACACGCACAGCGAGATGCTTCCGGCGCACGGTTATCCGGAACTCAAAAAATTTAAACATTTGATCGGTAACTACGGCGGTGCCTGGCAGGAACAGAAAAAAGAATTTAATGTTTTTAGCGGGGCGCTTCTGGCGACGACGAACTGCGTATTGATTCCTCCGGAAGATACTTATCTGCACCGGTTGTTTACGATTGGGGTTACCGGAGTCCCCGGAGCAACCCATTTAAAAAGCCGGGATTTTAAGGTCTTGATCGAAAAAGCCAAGTCTTTGCCTGCCTTACCGGATGCTCCCGGCAAAAAGATTTGGACCGGTTTTCACCATACGGCGGTATTGGGGTTGGCGGATAAAATTATCAGCCTGGTTAAGGCCGGCAAGATTAAGCATTTCTTTCTAATCGGCGGCTGCGATGGCGCAAAGCCCGGGCGTAATTATTATACGGAATTGGCCGAGCAAGTACCTCCGGATTGCGTAATTTTGACGGTGGCCTGCGGAAAATACCGTTTTAATAAACTGGATTTCGGCCAGATTGAAGGAGTGCCCAGATTAATCGACTTGGGGCAGTGCAATAATGCTTATTCCGGAGTACAAATCGCCCTGGCTTTAGCTAAGGCCTTTGGCTGCGGGGTGAATGACCTGCCTTTAACTTTAGTCTTATCTTGGTTTGAGCAAAAAGCAGTTGCCATTCTGTTGTCTTTGTTGTATCTTGGTATCAAAGGCATCTATATCGGGCCGACTCCTCCTGCTTTCATCAGCCAAAATGTCTTTAGCGTTTTACAGGAGAAATTTGATCTAAAGCTAATCAGCACGCCGGAGCAGGATTTAAAAACAATATTAAAGAAATAAAAGGAGGCAAGATTATGGCGGATTTAAGAGATTTATTGCAAGGGGCTGACTGGAAAACCGAAAAACATGTTCCGGTAATTGAGGGGCCGGATAAAACCGCCGCTGGCCAGGTAGTTAATCTGGAGGTCAGTGTCGGTAAGCAGATCGCGCATCCCAATACTACCGAGCATCATATCCGGTATATTGAGGTATATTTTCTGCCCGCAGGTGAAAAATTCCCCTATCAACTGGGGCGTTTTGAATTTAACGCGCATGGGGAGTCGGTAGGGGGACCTAATACCAGCTCGATCTTTTCCGAGCCCAAAGCCGCGGTTGCTTTTAAGACGGCTAAAAGCGGAACAGCGATGGCGCTGGCCTATTGTAATATCCATGGCCTTTGGAGAAGCGAAAAAGAATTGAAGGTAGAGTAAGCGGACCAAATTAATTACACCCGGCGTTTATCGGATTTACGCCGGTGCGTCCTTTGTGGACAGACACCCGACGCTAATCGGAATTGCGTCGGCGCGCCCTTTGTGGGCAGACACCCGGCGTTTATTCGCTATCACCCAACGCCTATCGGAATTGCGTTGGTGTGGCCTTGTGGCCTATACGCCGGTGCGCCCTTTGTGGGCAGGGAGGAAATGATGTGTATGTTTAAATTACCCCAGTTGATGGCGGTTGTGCCGATCTCAGCTTTATTGACTGTGAGCTTCTTCGTGCTAGTGGTGATCCGTAAAATTGAGGAAAAAGGGTTAAGGGCGTTTGGTTATGTTGTAGCCGGATTCCTTTGGTTGGCCGCCCTGGTAGTTTTTGGGTCAGCGGCCTTTGGTTTAGGAAAAGACGGACTGGGAGCAAAAAAGTACGGTTCGCCAAGATCGAAAATGCAGATGGGCACTATGCCGCCGCAGAAGATATACCCGGATGGTGCGGCAGTAATTCACCCATCTGCGAGCACCCCGGGAATTAAAGCAGTAAAAAGCTCAGGATGTTCCAGTTGTCCAGGGAATAAAGGTGTAGTCACCAAAAAAAGAATAGCCAGGGAGGATAATCAATGAGTAAATATAAATGTTTAGTTTGCGGTTATATTTATGATCCTAAAATCGGAGATCCGGATAACGGGGTTGCTCCGGGGACAAGCTTTGAGGATATTCCCGTTGATTGGGTCTGTCCGGAATGCGGCGTCGGTAAAGATCAGTTTGAGAAAATCGCTTAAGGAGATTTAAATAATGACCAGGACAGTTAAATTCAAAGGTGCGCCTTTAACTTTAACCGGGAAAATAGCCAGGGTAGGCAAACGGGCGCCGGATTTTAAGTTAATTTCACAGGATTTAAAAGAGGTAAATTTAGCTGATTTTACCGGTAAGGTGAAGGTAATTAATTTTTTTCCTTCCTTGGATACCCCGGTTTGCGATTTGCAGGTTAAAGAATTCAATAAAAAAGCCGCGGGGCTCTCTTCGGAAGTAGCAGTGATCGGTATCAGCAAGGATCTGCCCTTTGCCCAGGCCCGTTTCTGTTCGGCACATGAGATTAAGCAGGAGGTTGTGCTTTCGGATTACCGTTTTTCTTCTTTCGGGTTGAACTACGGGGTGCTGATCAAAGAATTAAATCTTTTGGCCAGAGGCGCTTTAATTATTGATCAGCAGGATTGCATCCGGTACCTTCAGCTGGTTGATGAAATAACTCAAGCGGTTAATTTTAGTGAAGTGTTCGATAGTTTACAGAAAGTAATAAACTCTCCGGCAGTAATTCGCAAGCCCTGGGGCGGTTGTGTCTGCGGGAAATAAAAATGCCAGTAGAAATTAAAGTTAAAATTAAAGAGATTATCCGGCGGACCTATAATGTCAAAAGTTTCCGCCTGGAGACGGCCGGTATTTTGGAATTTAAGGCCGGCCAATTCCTTTCGGTTAAACTTAAAGGCGACGAGCAGCTAAAAAGATACCTTTCCATCTCCAGCTCCCCTACCGAAACATGCTATCTGGAGTTTACTAAAAAATTAACCGAAAGCGATTTTTCTAAAACTTTGGACAGCTTAACCGCCGGTGATGAAATCGAAGTGCAGTATCCTTTCGGGAAGTTTGTGCTCGATGAATCTTTTCCGAAGATCGCTTTTTTGTCCGGAGGAATCGGAATTACGCCTATCCGCAGCATCTGTAAATACGCGGTTGATAAAAATCTGGGCAGCGATTTGGTCTTGCTTTATGCTAATCGTTCGGTAAGGGACGTGGTGTTTAAAGAAGATTTTGACGCGATGGCGAAAAGTTACTTCCGGTTGAAAGTGGCGCATGTTTTGTGTGCAACCGAGCCGGGTTTTAAATGTACCGTCGGCCGGATTAATGCCGGAGTGATCAAGAATGAAATCCCGGATTATGCCCACCGGAAATTCTATCTTTGCGGCCCGCCGCAAATGGTGGAGGCGATGCGTAAGATATTGGCCGAGGAGTTAGCTGTAGCGGCCGAGTTGATAGTTACGGAGAATTTCCAAGGGTATTAATCAGGAGAAAGTTTTAAAGGAGCTTCGTTTCAGATTCCGCCGAAATTCTCTGGAATTTCGGCATGTCGGCGAAGTAAATTCCTGCCTGACGGCAGGCAGGCGCAGACGTCCGTCTATAAATAATGGCGGACTACAACTTACGTCAGCTTACGCCAGAAGGCGACACCC
>JBFZAU010000097.1:0-3493 GCA_041308825.1 Candidatus Omnitrophota bacterium | reverse complement strand
GTGTGCTCTTCCGATCTCGTATAGGTCTCGATATCGTAACGCTTGAGAGTAGCTAATTTCAAAAGCTCCTGGCGCTGCGCGCTTAAATTCTCCATGATGTTATTGAAAGAAATTTTAAGTGCCAGGTGATCGACTTTTTCAAAGTTAAGCACCCCGCTTAAAGCAGCACCCACGACATCGGCCGAAGAATCGTAAAGTTCAACGTGCGCCCCAAACAAATTATTTCTATCTTTAGACAAATCGACCTTTAGTTTACCGATGGCAATATGCTCAATCCCGGCCACGCTGAGGGCCGCCTGCAGATCACCTTTAAAATTATCCTTGGGGCCGGCGATAAAACAGACAAATTTGCGCAACTCATCTTTATTTAACCCGCTGTAAAAAGCAATCCTTTCAATATTCCTTTCTTTAAGATAAGCAACCGCGGAGCTTAAAAATTGCGCCAAGTCGAAAAGAATCTCCTTTTCAAAAGCCAATTCATTGCCGATAATGCCGATGACAATCTCCTGGCGTATGCTCAGGACATCGGAAAAAGCCAAAAACGCCCGCTCCAGCGATTTCTGAAACATCGGATGATCCTCCCCATACATCTTTAGGGATTGCAGGCAGCTCAGCAGGCTCTTGAAAGCTTCTTCGATATTAGTTAACATTCCAATCCTTTAAAATTTGCCTGGCCTTGGCGCGTAAACCGGAATTCCAGAAAAACCTCCAGCGGCCTAAGTCGCTGATTAAACCCGCAGCTTCAATCAAACCTAAATCAAAAACAATTTGCATATTCTCCATTAATCGCTCGTTGTCCCTGCCGATAAAATTAGGCTTTTTGAGCAATAATTCCAAAGCTGCCTGCTCAACTTGCCCGTTTAGAATAAGCACCGCTAAAATGTTCTTGCGCAGCGACGGAGAAGGAGTATCCAGTTGGCGCAATAAAAACTGAACATCCATCTTTTTTGACTTTCGCATATTATTCAGAATTTCAACCTTAATCAATTCATTTGCCGATGAATAAATGTGGTCCAAGATACCCAAGGTCGTCGGTGAACTTAATTGGCTTAAAGCTTCGATCAAGCTGCAGATGAAGTCGATATCCTGGATTTTTTCTTTAACCCGTAAATAAAAAATGTCCAAATTGCCGGGGAAAAATCTTAAAAATAAGTTTAAGCTATGTTTATTTATCCGCTCAGCAGTGAATATTTTATTCAGATAATAATGCATATCCTGGCTGACGAAGGAGACAAGGTCTAAAAAAAACTCCTGCTCAGGATTTAAAGGTTGGCTTAAGATAAAATTTTCTATTAAAGTAGAAAATTTTTTCTCAAGTTCAATACAGATGGCTTTGCCTTCTTTCTTGGTTTTCGACAACAGGCTGCCAATGTCCTTAAGCAATTCCAGGTTATTTTCCTCCAGAAGATTCGGAAATTCTTTCTCCAGGACTCCGGCGGCTAAGTGCAGGCTATCCTGATCTTCATCGAGAGCCAGGATATTTAATACAATATACAAATAGTTTTCTTTAAGCTCTTTTTGGTCAAAAGTCAAAGCGCCGAAGGAAGAAATACTTTTAACCAGCGCTTCCAGTGTATTACGGTACACTGCGGATAAACGGTCATTCTGCATTCCGCTGATTAAATTTCTGACCCGCTTGGCTACCTTGGGATTAAGGCTGCCCTTTTTATCATCCTGCAATTTAGCCAGAAAACCGGCGGTGACCCGGGCAGGATCTTTTTGTTCGACAATTTTAGAAAAAATTTCCAGGCTCAAAGCATCAAAACTCTCCTCCTTATCCACTCCTTCCAAGAAAAGCGCCCCCAACTCCTCCTGGCTTAAGCCATCAAAGATTAAATTAAACTGATTTAGCTTTTCCTGATTAATAGATTTCTTATTACGTAATAGCCAGACAAAAAGCTCCTGGGAGCATTTGGCAAATAATTTTTCATCTTTTTCCTTTAATGAAATGAGAAACTTACGGATCTGCTCCGGGACATCTTCGCTCTTAAAAATATCATTCTGGCTGCTACGTTTGATTAGCCCGCTGAAATTATCAGCCAGGCTACCCAATTTATCAGTACCATCATTCTCCGATATATCTTTAAGCAGATAACCCCAAAGATCAACGCCCTCCTGCCCTTGCTCCTGTAAAAAAGCCGAGTAATCCAGCTCTTCCACTAAAAAACTACTCGCAGGCTGTTTAGCCAACAGTAAATTTACCCCACCCTGTTTAAGAATATCCTTGGGAGACATGGAAATTGCGGAAAAAAAGCTGATGATTTCCACAAGCGTAGCCCCGCTTTTTATGGTGATACTTTTTATCTTACGCTGATGCAGCAGGCGGGCCAGCTCACTGCCTAAACCTTTTAGGCTAAAGCTTTCCTGGCCGAGCAAAAGCTCAGAATCGGTTACCCCGATCTTGAGGGGGTTCAAGACGGATTGCGCCTCCTCCAGTTTGGATTTAAAATGTTCGGCAGACTTGATGAAATACGGGTGAGTTTTAGGGTAAGAAAAAGCGTTGGTCAGCGTAACTCTTAAGGCGCGGAAAAATTCTTCAACGGCTGCTTGTTTATTCACAGAAATTATTTTACAACTTAACCCTTAAGCTTGCAACTACAATTATCGATAATAAACGCCCCGGAAAGATTATTCCGGGGCGTTTATGTTAGAAAACCAATTATCTTCTGGCCGCTTATACTAATCCCTGATCAAGCATCGCATCAGCCACCTTGACAAAACCGGCGATATTTGCCCCGTTGACATAATTCACATAACCGGACTCTTTGCCGTATTTAACGCACTGTTCATGAATCGCGATCATTATATCGTGTAACCGGCGATCCACTTCTTCGCGGGTCCAAGAAAGCCTTAAGCTATTCTGGCTCATTTCTAATCCGGAAGTAGCCACGCCGCCGGCATTGGAAGCCTTTCCCGGGGCATAAAGGATTTTAGCCTTCTGAAAAACCTCCACCCCTCCCGGAGTAGTCGGCATATTGGCGCCTTCGCCGATTGCAATACAGCCGTTTTTTACCAGGGTCTTAGCATCATTTTCATCAATCTCATTCTGGGTAGCAGAAGGAAACGCCACGTCGCATTTAACACTCCAGGGCCGCTGCTTTTCAAAATATTTGCAATTAAATTCCTTGGCACATTCTTTAATCCTGCCGCGTTTTACATTTTTTAAATTCAAAACGCAGCTTAACTCTTTATGATCGATACCGTCTTTATCGTAGATATACCCATCAGAATCGGAGAGAGTTACAACCTTAGCTTGCAATTGAATAAGTTTTTCTACCGTATATTGGGCCACATTACCCGAACCGGAAACCGCGCAAACTTTTCCTTTTAAAGAATCTCCTCGGGTTTTGAGCATCTCTTCAACAAAATACACGCAGCCGTAACCGGTAGCTTCCTGACGAATCAAGCTGCCGCCCCAATTAAGCCCCTTGCCGGTCAATACGCCGGTAAATTCATTGCGCAGTCTTTTATACTGCCCGAATAAAAATCCGAT
>JBFZAU010000096.1:0-6866 GCA_041308825.1 Candidatus Omnitrophota bacterium | reverse complement strand
GGTTAACAAATCGCCGATTTGCGGCGAGGCGGGTAATTTAAATTTTTTCATCAGCTCAAAGCCGTTTAAAAAACGAAGTAATTTTTTTTCATCTTTTTGTTTTAACAGCTTAGCGATCAGGCTTTTGACGGTTTTTTCATGGCGCACGCGGGAAATGGCGGTAGTCAGCGGCCCTTTAGTTGCCCGCTGGTCAGCCAAAGATAATAAAAGTACCCCTAAAGCATCGCTTCCGGTATCCCGGAAATAGCGAAAGATCGCCCGCGCGCTAGGATGCGGATTATCCGCCAGATACCCCGGACGCAAGTGCCACAGCACAATCCGCTCCAGGCGGTGCCCCTCATCATTGGATAATTTCAGGCGGCGCCAGATCAAGCGGGTCAAACCTAAACCTACTCTTTCATGGCCGTGAAAAATTATTTTTTTCTTTTCCCTGCGTAAGCTGGCGGGTTTACCGACATCATGCAGGATACAGGCTAATTTTAAAAGGCTCTCCTTTTTGCGCGAGGCCGCCACCGCCTCCTGCAGGTACTCCTGGATCTGCGGGTCATTTTTGACTTTTTTAAGGATTAATTCAAATTGTTTCAGGGTTTCCAGGGTGTGTTGCCAAACATCCAGGTGATGATAAGGCCCCTGGCCGATACCGCGCATGGGTTTTATCTCCGGAAAAATAATCTCCAGAAGCTTAAGGTTATCCAGCATTAAAAAAGATTCATATGCCCGGTCAGTCTCCAGTATTTTAAACAGCTCTTCGCGGATGCGCTCGCTGGAGACCGCGCTGATTTTATTCTTCTCCTTTTTCGCCAAGGCTAAAGTTTTACGGTCTAAGTTAAAATCCAGCATACAGCTAAAACTAAAGGCCCGCAGGATCCTTAAAGGATCCTCGCTAAAAGATGCCGGGCCGGTCATCCTGATCAACTCACCCCGCAGGTCACTTTTGGCCCCGTAGGGATCGATAATTAATTCATCTAAATCACCCTCGGCGAATGCCTGCTCCAGCGGCAAGGCCATCGCGTTAATCGTAAAATCCCGGTGCAAGAGGTCTTTTTCCAAAGTCGCGGCGCGGAAATCCGAAAGGTCAAAAGTATATGTCCGCTGGTTTATTTTTTTAACTAAACGGCAGGCGGCATGCTCCTCATCCAAAAGCACAAAAGCGCAGCGCAGCTGTTTAGCTAATCTGCGGCCGAATTGCAAAGCCCCCTTTTTCAGACAAAAATCAAAATCGGGGTTTTCCCTGCTGCGGCGTAAATATAAATCCCGCAAGGCCCCGCCGACTAAATAGAGTTTGACCTTTTTGGCTTTAGCGAAATTATAAACGGGCTTTAGGATATCCTGGTCTTGAGGGCTGAATCCGAGTACCATAAGTTTTTATCTAGCGAAGTCCTTGATCGAACGCAAGTGAGATCAAGGATTAAGCATAGGTTAATTGTGTCGCGTTTTAAATCAGGCAGGATTAAGTTAGGCTGTTCTTTTTAAGGCTTCCCTTTATTAAACAGCTCATACTGCTTAATGATCTCATCTTCCACTAAAATCGGCGCATGAAACCTCACCGCCAAAGCAATACTGTCGCTGGGCCTGGCATCAATGGTCTTTAACTGCCCGGAGGCGGTTTTAATCACCAGTTTAGCGTAAAAAGTATTTTCTTCCAGTTTATCGATAATTACCTTTTCGACGGTGGCCTCCAAACCATTGATCACCGCGAACATTAAATCATGGGTCAAAGGCCGGGGCGGCGCAAAACCGCTGATTTTAAGCTTGATGGCGCTGGCTTCATTTAAGCCGATGACGATCGGTAAAACCCGCTCTCCCCCTTTTTCTTTCAGGGCGATCAGCTGGTCATGCCTTTTTTCATCAATCACGATTTTACTTAATTCCATTTCCACCATTGCCGCTCCTTGCTTCTTGATTTTGCGCAAAATTAAACCGCTTAACGGTTACTGTTTATTATAGCCCCGAATAGGGCGGTTATCAACAGAAAACAAAATACGGGTGAGTAATTTTATTTTTTCTCATGCATGATATTTTGGATATCCTTGAGCGGATTATAGGTAGGCCCCAAAACGGTGGTTAAAGAGGTGGTCGTGGCGATATAATCCATAATCTTTTTGGTTTCATCCGAAGCAAGGCCATATTCAGAAGAATTTTTAAACTCAACAACCTTACCGTGGACGCTGAGCATGATATTTTTCAATTCCTGGCTTTCTTCCTCTTTTTTCTGAAAAATATTAATGAAGGTGGCCGCACCCACCACAATCACCGTCCCTAAAATAACAAATAATAATTTAACCATTTACCTGACCTCCCTTAATCTTATTCCCCCCGGTTTACTTTCTGCCAATCAGCGGGATTCATAGACCTCTAAATAAAAAGTATCGATTTTCGGGTTAAGCGTATCTGCTTTAAGCTGGCTCTCCTTTAAAGGCAGGGTCGGGAAATTTCTGCGGCGGCCTTTAGAAATTAATGCGGCGGCTTCCTTCAAGGCGTCCTTGACCCCGCTAAAGTGGCAAAGCCCGAATAATCCGATGGTTTTGCCGGATAAATCATTTTGCACAATAAAGGTCCGCACCGCCGGAGCGATATGGCTGCCCCAGGTCGGGGTGCCAATGAGAATAATATCGTAATCCTGCACGTTATGTATCAACGGCTCAAGCTCGGTAGTATTCTTGGCAATGGCATCTTTGCCGGCGCGGGCATAACCGATTAACCCGGTCCTCTTGCGTTTATCGATCAGGCGCTCTAAATCACCGTTAAACCTGGCGGCCAGGGCTTGGGCTACCAGATGCGTATGGTTGGTGCGGGAATAATATACAACTAAAACCTTTTCCTCATCCTGGCCGTCTTGTGCGCCAGCTAAAACAGGAATTAACAGACAAAGTAAAAATAATATAAATTTTTTATTCAACATGGTTCACCTCAAAAAGCAAAGTTCAGGCTGGCAGCAACTGCCGTAGCATCAATAAACTGCCCTTCAATATTAAACCATACTTTTTTGCCAATTGGAATATCTGTTCCGATTATCAAACCCGCACTTTTAGCGGCATCCGATTTTTCTCTTTTACGGTTGCCGTCGATCCAGTGGATATTATCCATCCTGCTCCAGCGGGCCCCGATATAAGGGCTCAGGAATCTGCAGTCATATCCGGCCAACAGGGAAAATTGCCAGTCATCCAGCACCGCTTTATGCTTACTTCCTTCGACATCTTCGGAATGCGGATGCACGCTGATATGCTGAAAACCAAAGACTGCTTTTAGCTTTTGGCCGTTCAAAACCCTCACCCTAAAACCGTAACCTCCGCCTAAATAAGTAGAGTAATCCAGGTCGCTGCCTAAACGGTTGTGTTGTTTAATATCGCCAAAGCCGCCTTTTAAATCGATCGCCAGCCAATCAAAAACTCCGTAAGACAAAAGTAAAAACTCCTGCTGGCTGCGGAGCCGGCCGTAATCTTTCTCCAGATCCCGCTTCAGGACAGAATAGCTCTGCAGCCCCATAAAAATTTGTTTCTCCTGCGGCAGCCGCACGCCGTAACAGGGCGCGCCGTAACTTTGGCCAACCAAACAAAAACAAATCAGTAAAATCAGTATCGTTCTTTTCATCTTACCCCCTGCTTCTGCTAGATCGGCAGATCTTTGGTCGATTCGTAAATTGGCTGCTCATCCGCAATCCTACGGTCATAAGGAGGATCAAAAGGAACCGTGATCTTTCCTCCTCCTTTGCCCAGGCCAAACCGGGCACCGCCGCAACCGGATAAACAACAAACTGCGATCAAGCAAATAACAACTATTTTATTTACCCCCATCTGAAAGACACCTTTCAATATGTAACTTCATTGGTGATTTTGCCGTTTTCATCATAGCAGACCCAATTTTTTATCGTTCTGCCCTCTTCATACAAGGTTTCCGCCCTCACTTTACCGTTTTCGTAAAAAAATCTCCACATCCCGTGAGTATTATCTTTAACGTACGGCTTAATCTCTTTTAATTTACCGTTGGGATAATAAGATTTTTGCTCTCCCTGCAAGAGATCATTCTGATAAGGCTGCTCCGATTCCAAAAACCCCACTTCGGAATAATTCTTAACTATCCCTTGGCGCTTACCTGCTAAGAATGGTACCTGCTTGCTTAGTTTACCGCTGGGATAATAATATTTAGCCAACCCCTGCAGCTGGCCGTTAAGGTAGGGCTCTTCAGATTTTAGCGATCCATCTTCATAGCGGTTTCGACAGGAGCCGTTAAGCAGACCATCCTGAAATTCTTCCTCATAAATAACTTTACCGGTATTTGAATAACGCTTGGCAATCCCCTGGCGTTTATCCGCCACAAACGGTACCTCGATGATCAATTGCCCCAGGGCATAACCTCCTTCAATCCGTAAATCCTCCATAAATTTACTATCCAGCTTGACCGGCTTAAAACCTTGATAATATTTGGCCAGGCCTTCTCTTAAGTCATTCTTGTACGGCTGCTCCAAATATAAAGTAGCGCTGGAGTCATAAAACTTACAAACCCCTTCTTTTTTTCCTTCGCTATAAAGCAGTTCATTCCTTAGCGCGCCGTCATCGTAATAAAATTTAGTTAACCCGTGGCGCTTGCCGCCTTTATACATCTGCTCCGAAGTTAAGCGGCTGCTGTCATAAAACTGCACCAAGCCTTCAACCAGACCGTCCTTATAGATTCTACGCGCCTGTACTGTCCCATCCGGCCAAAACACAGTCTCCGGCCCATCCTGAAGATCATCCCGGTAGGTGGAGACCGCCTGAATTGACCCATCCAGGTTGTAGACGATCTTCTCCCCTTCTTTTTTACCGTCCCTCATCGACAACTCTACAAATACCGAGCCATCCGGACGGCGGATTTTCTTAACCTCAGCCAAGACTGCAGACGGGAGAAAAAAACCTAAAACCAAGCAAGCGATTACGAATTGCTTTTTACTCATGAGTTGTCAGTTTTTAAATCAAAATCGCTTCTAAATAATACTCAGCGATTTTGATTTACACCGAGTGTTACAAATAAATTATATAAACCGCCCAATCCAGGCCTAGCTCGGTGAAGCTATCGAAAATAACCCAACCGTATCATCCTAGGCTTAGCGCGGTGAAGCTATCTGTTTTTTTAAATACCCTCATTCTATACTCAGCGGAAGATTTTTCCAATACAATCATCCACGTTAAATTAAAATTGCCCTAATAAACTTCAAGCAATTTTAATTTACACCGCGCGTTACAACATTCGAATATAATTGAACCGTATCATACCAGGCCTAGCGCGGTGCTTTGTTTACTTACCCAGTCTTTTTATACACTCATCCACATCTTTAGCAAAGGTCACGAGTTCCCGGCAAAAAACAACCTTACTTTGACTTTTTATTTTTTCGCTTAACACCGGTTCATTTTTAAGGCAGGCCAAAGCCGGCTTCCAGAAATCACCTAACATAATGATTGGCTTAGGGTCAATTAATCCTTTATTCAAATGTTCCAGCACAGCCGCCAGCTCTAATAATGTCCCGGTGCCTCCGGGCAGGACAATAAAAGCATCGGCTTTTTTGAGCATAATATCAATCCGCTCAAATAAAGTTTCTGCGACAATCTCATCATCAATGAAGGCGTTTGCCTTGCGGTAAATGGGCTTCTCCCATTTATACCAGGTAACCCCGATCGTTTTACCGCCGCCGGATTTAGCGCCCCGGGAGATATCCTCCATCGTGCCGCCAAATCCTCCGGAGATAACACTGAGGCCTTTCTGGGCCAGCAATTTCCCCAGCCGGATAATCTCATCTTTCTCTTTTTTGCTTAAATCTTTATAGCTGCCGAAAATGCAAACAGTCTTCATTATCACTTTAATTATTCACCGGTTATTTGTATTACTATTTCTCTCTGTCTAGGCCTATTATCGAAATCAGCTAGAACTACTTGCTGCCATAAAATAAAAAGCCCTAGCATTTTTCCTCCGGCTTTTTATTTACGCCGCGCGTTACAATATTCGAATATAATTAAACCGTATCATACTAGGCCTAGCGCGGCGCTTCAACCACTATTCTCCTGTTATTTGCACCACTACTTCTCGCTTCCGCTCCCTATTATCGAAATCAGCTAGAACTACTTGCTGCCACGTCCCCAGCAACATCTCTCCCTTTTCAAACGGTATAGTTAAGGACGGCCCTTGCAGGGCCGCCCTTAAATGACTGAATCCGTTAGCATCCCCCCAGGTATCATCATGGGCATAATGTTTACTTCTAGGGATGATTTTTTCGTACAGCTCCTGCATATCCTGAACCACCCCCGGTTCATACTCAAAGGTAGTAATAGCCGCGGTTGAGCCAATCACAAAAACAAGCAGGCTCCCTTTTTTAAACCCACTTGCTTTAAGGATATCCCGGATCTTATCCGTAATATTAACCAGATCAGGATCTCCCCGGGTGGGCAGAGAGATTTTTTTAGTAATAATCTCCATAAAGGTTTAAACCGTAATCTTATCAAACTCCTCAATACTGATCGCGGGAAAACTGGTAAAAGCGATATTCGTCAGCTTATTTAAAGCAATCGATGCCTTCATTACCTCCGTCACCCCGGGAAAATCCGCGATCAACACCATATCATATTTTCCCAATAACGCATACATTGAATTTACTTTGCCGCCGGCATTAGAGATCACCTCCAGCGCTTTTTTGGTGCGGTCCGCCGAAATCCCCCCGATCGCCTCTTTACCGTACTTTCCGTACATAAAATATTTCGCCATCTCTCCACCTCCTAAATGAGCAGACAACTTACGGAGCGACAGCGACGTAAGTTGTAGTCCGCCTACGGCGGACGTCTGCGAATTTACTTCGCCGAACACACGAAACTCTAGAGAGTTTCGTGTGGAATCTGAGGCGA
>JBFZAU010000095.1:0-6217 GCA_041308825.1 Candidatus Omnitrophota bacterium | reverse complement strand
ACGTGTGATCTTCCGATCTGTACTAATCCAAGTAAAACGGACCAATAACACCGCAGGCCAAAGTGCGCCAGACATGACCAAAATACCTCCGGAATAAAGACAGATCGTGCAGATAAGCTGTGTAACCGTGGCATAAAGCGAACTTTTTTTACCAGATCTCACTCCTCAGCCTCCAAATCAACCACCAAAGATATATTATATCCTATTATTAAGCTTTTCCAAGAAATTAAACTATCCCGGATAACCCGGGTTAATTGTCCGTTAAGAAAAAACACCCCTACCTTACGGCCAAAGCACAATTATCCGGCCTGTAGATATTTATTTTACAATATTGATTAGTTGCCCCTTAAACTCAACACTATCTCCCGAGCGCAGCTTGCGGCGGATGCGGATTTCGGCTGCTTTGTTCACTTTAACCTCACCCGCCAGGATAATTTGCTTGGCCTCTATACCGTTTAAAGCCAACTCCAACACTTTAAGTAAATTATCCAATTCGATAAAATCTGATTTAAGTTTAAAATCCATAACTCCCTCATTTATTTTTAAAATTAAACGCGCGATGCCGCACAACCAGCCCTAAAGCTTTTTTTAATAAACTCTTGCCTGGCTCTTTACGGTGCCAAGGCGATGCTCCGGAGGGATGCGGCAGGGGAATCAAATCAAAGAGATGCCGGCCGTAGTTAACTTTAAACTTGCGGCCGATAATCTGATCCAATTTTTTAAGCGGAATAAATTGCGAAATCGCTAACTTCCCGACCGGAATTACTAAGGCGGGCTTAAGAATTTCCACCTCACTTTTAAGCCAAACCGAACAACTTGCTACTTCCGCAGGAGAAGGAACCCGGTCTCCGCCGGCAGGATTTTTACCGGGAAAACACCGGCAGACCGCAGCCATATAAACTGAAGAACGAAATCTTTGCTCATCTATGCCTGCGGCTTCCTTAAACCAGCCGAATAAAGTCTTACCTGCCGTCCAGGCAAATGGCCGGCCAAGCTTAGGCTCCTTATCTCCGGGGGCCTGGCCCACCAATAATACTTTACTGACTACCGCCCCGCCGCTGACCGCAGGCGGATACATTCTTGGACACTTCCGGCACCGCAGAAGCCGTTGAACATGACGCGCAAGATCAGAATGCATGTCTTGCATTATTCTCCGTATCTAACCTTAGCAGATTCTACCCTTTGCTTAATACCCTCCTGCAATTTTCTGAACTTTTCCTGTTGAACCGAATTAAGCACTTTGATAATTTCCGCATCAGTTTCTTCTTTAATCTGCTTGATTTCATTGTGAATATGCTTACCCGCCTGAGCGATCTCTTGCCTGGCAGCTTCAAAAATTTTTGACACTCTTTCTTTTTGCTCAGCACTTAACCCCAAACTAGCGGATAAGCTTTCCACCGAAGCATCTCTTTTCTCTTGAGGCTCTTTGGCGCGACTGGACGCCAGGCGGCCTGATCTTCTTTGCGTTTCCAGCCTGCTTGGATAATCCGGCTTTCGTCCTTTAGTGACCTGCGCCCCGGCGATGACCCCGGCTAGCACACAAAAAACCGCAAAAAGCGCTAAATATACCGCGTTTTTATTCACGATCCTCTCCTTCTAAAAATCAATTACTTTTTCGGCTCATACTTAGTATTATAACCGGGATTATCTTCAGGCCGGAATTTATTCGGGTAATTCCAGTCTGTTTTAATATTTACCATTACCGTTTTGATCTTCTTAAACACTTCGTAGGGATTGGATACGGCGATAAAATGATCGGCCAAGGGGCTGCCTTTACTGGTAGTTTTTCCGGTAGAAATATGGATCGTACCGACACCCAGCATATTTTCCAGAGGATTAACGGTCACTTGGATATCGGTAATTTTATCGTAATCCAGGGCGCTAAAATCAATTCCCCAGAAACCGCTCCGGAGCATTAATCTCTTATTCGTAATCGCATAAAATGTGTTTTTATGCACGAGAATCAAGCGGAACATATTCAGAATACTGCCCCAGAAAGGAAATAAATGGAGGGCAAAAAACGGGATGATAAACCCCGACGGCGGGGTGTTTTCGGACTTACCCAAATGCTGAATAAAACCGAAATAGTCGATGGCCCCCCAGATCAAGCCGATAACCAAAAAAGGAATCCCCGTAAACAAAAAAGGCCAGAAGATCGGCTCCCCCACCCAAATAAACTCTTCATCTTCATCCTTTACAGCGCGGAACTGTTGAGGTAAACTATTCCCTGTCAGCATTTTTTGCTCCTTGGTTAACTCCGATAAATGGATCACTCATTATCTAAAATTAAACACCCTTTGCCAATACGGTATTTTGTCTATACCGTTTTGGCAATACTTCCCCCTGCTGTAATTTCAAATAGCTGATACCTAATCTTATCTTTTCCTGCTTTTTTCGCCCGATACATAAGATTATCTGCCTGCTTGACCATCTCATCCACAGAGGCCGGCAAGGCGCGAAAAGAAGCTACGCCAAAACTAGCCGTTACCGGCCAATTATTCCTTTTCATTATTTCAGCCAATGAATGGCTGACTCTTTGAGCAAAATTTAACGCTCCATTCGGTTCTGCTTCCGTTAACAATATCGCAAACTCATCTCCCCCTAAACGGGCTACGATATCGCTACTGCGGATATGCTGATTAATCGTATCCGCCACGCAACACAGCAATTTATCACCGGTTTTATGCCCCAGTTCATCATTTACCTGCTTGAAATTATCACAATCTAAAAAAATCAGTGCCAGCGGATGATTGTACCTTTTGCAACGGTCAAGTTCCTTAGCCCCGAATTCATAGAAATATTTTCTATTCCAGATTTTGGTTAAATGGTCAATTCTGGATTCCGTTCTTTCCTCTTTGAGCAAGGCTCCCAATTCGATCGAAACAACAACCGTGATGAAAAAAAACATTCTGGCCAGGGCATTCCAATAAGGGGTAAAGAAATACACATACCTGCTCCCGCCGGTATATAAATCTGCCACCAGCCAAACCGCTGTGCAGCAAATCGAGATCATTATGCCTGCCAGCCTTCCTATGAACACCGTAGAGATAAAAATAGGAATCAAATAGAAAAGCATGGAGCTGATCCGGTACCCAACCTTATAATCGAAAATACCCGCCACGAATAAAGTTGTGATACTGAGAATAAGATAGGAGAGTTTTTGTCGGTCGTTTTTTACTGGCGCCATATATCTAATTTTTATAAGTTATAGGTATACGACATCTTCCTGGTGGTACAAAGAAAGGAATAACAGCAGGTAATTACGCAGATGCCGGGTAATTAGAAAATTATTCCGGATATGCTCTTTACCGTTTTCACCCAGCCTGAGCGCGTATGCCGGACTGTTTAAAAGTTGCTTGATGGCGAAAGCCGCCCCCTCAATCGAATGGCAGAGCAATCCCGAATATTTATGCGTAACCTGCAAAGGAATCCCCCCGACATTGGAAGCGACTACCGGCTTGGCTTTCCATAAAGCCTCGGCCACGGTCAGGCCAAACCCTTCCCGGATCGACTTCTGAATAATGACCGTAGAAGCCCTTTGTAAAGCATTAATTTCGATATCGTTTTGAGCCAACAGTAAAATATGCATATCCTTATCCCCTTTTGCCTTTTCCATCACCTGGGAAAAGATCATTGCGCCTTCCGGATCATCGGAAGCTCCTCCGCCGGCAAGAATCAAACGGCAGTCGATATGCTTCTTAACTTCCTGATAAGTTGCAATTACGCCCAAAGGATCTTTTAAGCGGTCAAAACGCGAGATTTGAGTAAGGATCGGTTTATCCTGGGGGATCTGGTATTTCTCTAATACTTTATTGATTATTTCTTCCGGTAACTCTTTATTTTTGTCGCTTAAAGGATCAATCGAGGGAGAGATCAAAAACTGCCGGATCGGCAGTTTACGGGAAAAGCTGGGAGCCGAAAACACTGCCGCATCGTAACGTACAATATACTCCATCAAGAATTTCCAAACCTTTTCCTCCGGGTTAGAAACATCGATGTGGCAACGCCATAGCCATCTATTCCCGTTTTTTTTCTTCACTAAAGTGATCGGCTGAGGGTCATGCACAAAGACGATATCAGCGGTTGTCTCAAGTTCCTTGATATTACGCTCTCCTGTTTCTAAAAAAACTTCAAAATCCTTTTTGTTGATATCAGCAGGATGCCCGTGCAAAGCATTATGGAATTTTTTAGTTACCCCGAAAAACTGCTCTCCCCCCTTAATTAAATCCCAGCGCGTATCCACTCCCAACTCTTTAAGCAAGGGTACCATCCGGGTCAAAATTTCGGCCACCCCGCCACCCACCGAAGTAGAATTAATATGCTGGATTTTTTTACCCTCCAGCCGCGTAGCAATCAGTTTTAAATCGTCAATCACGGGCTGTCCGACGATCGGGACATATTCTTCCAGTTTGATCATAGATTATACAACCCCTTTTCAATAACTTTAATGATGGCTGCCCTCAGGTCATCTAAAGTACGGGTATAGGGATCAAGGGCGCTGAGTTCATCGGCCAATACTTTATCGCCTAAAGAATGCTCGATCCAGTTAGAAAAATCATTAGTTTCTTTTTCCAGCCTAAGGCGGGCTTCGAAAATATGGAAATAAATTGAATCGAAAGTTATCTTTTTTAAGACCTCGACAAAATCCGCCAGGTTATCGACCGTGTAATCGGTCGGAATAACAAAGCTTACGGATTTCATAAAATGGAATTCTTCTCCCTCACGGGAAAATTTTAGCTGGGCAAACCGCTCTTGATCCAGATATTCTTCGATCACAGCAACTATTTTTACCCGCAGGTCATGAATCCTGTCAAAATGAACAATGTCGATACTAGCCAGCCGTTCGCCCAGTTCCTTCTCCCCCAGGACCTCGGTAACCCAATAAGCAAAATCGTTCGGCGGTTCCGGAGAAAAAAACTGATGTTGCTGCAGGAACCTGTGTGTATGATGATAGATACTGGATCCGGGGACAACTTTAATCAACTTGACCAGTTGATTTAAATTCGTCGCCCGCAAACCGGTTAATTCCGATAAATGCAGCCGGGTATAAAACCTGAAAGGTTCTTTTGCTTTTGCTAAAGCCGCCATGACTAACCCCGCTGTAAAAATTGCTTAATAAACCTGGCCACCTCTTGAAAATCCTTGACGTAATAGGCTGCCTGGGTGGATTTTAACTCTCCGACAAAAACCGTCAGCCCCTTATTCTTTAAAGCGCGAAAAACTTCCTCATCCGCCAGATCATCGCCAAAGTAAACCGGGAAAACCTTACCTTTTTCTAAAAAGAATTGCTGTCTGCCTAAAAGCCATAATACTATTTTACTTTTGTCCCAGTCCAGATTCGGGCGGATTTCATAAACTTTCTTCCCTTCGGTAATTTTGATCTTTTTCTGCGTTAAATAAGGCTCGGTAACCGCGGAAAAAATACCGGCCAGCTCCTTGATTTCATTTTCGCCAACCAAACGGTAGTGCACGCTAACCGCCAGGCCCTTATCTTCAACCAATGCCCCTTCGATCTTCGCCAAGGCGCTGCTCAGGCTTTGATAAATCTGACGGATCGAGGCTTGGGAACCCGGTGAAACCGGGCTTTCAAATTTAATCTTTGGGCCTTCAATTTCCAATCCGTGGTTTCCGGCATAAATTATATTTTTTAAACCAATGGTCTTTTTAATATCTTCCAAAGATCTTCCGCTGATTACCGCTAAGGCGCAATTAGGCTCAATCGATAATTCCCCGAGTAAATCTTTCACCTGCCCGGGAATAACCGCTTTTTCCGGAGTAGGGGCGATCGGAGCCAGGGTACCGTCATAATCGAAAAAAAATAAAACATACTTACGGTCTAATTCTTTTTCGATCTGCTCCCAATGGTCGAACAAATATTTCATCCGCTTAAACTTTCTTTAAAGCTGTCAGCTCCGTAATAATATCCCCCGCCCAGCGGTAAACATTATTCGCGCTGATTACTTTTCGCATACTCTCCATACGTTTTTTCTTCTCGGCCAGCGGCATTTCAATCGCCAGTTTAATTGCATCGGCAAACTCTTCAATAGAATAAGGATTAATCTGCACCGCCTCGGTTAACTCTTTAGCCGCACCCGTAAATTGGCTTAAAACCAAGACCCCGTTTAATTCCTCTTTAGCCGCCACATACTCTTTAGCCACCAGGTTCATTCCGTCATGTAAAGAACTGACAATACACAGATCCGCCAGGATATAAAAA
>JBFZAU010000094.1:0-8145 GCA_041308825.1 Candidatus Omnitrophota bacterium | reverse complement strand
AGGCATAGCAGTATCTAAAGCAGTCCCCTGAGGTTGGCCTTCGGCATAAGCTGCGGATAAGGTAACCCCTAATATTAAGGTAAGGAAAATCAGTGTGTTTTTAGTTTTAGCTAGCATTAGAAGCCTCCTCCAGGTAAATAACCGTCTCTTTGAAGGCTTTAAGCTTCTTAAAGTCCTCTTTGTCATAAACCCGCCACCGGCGCCAATCGCGCTTGGGTTTATTGACCTTGCCTGATTTTTCCCACCGCATGATGGTTTTGGGGGTTACCCCGATACGGTCGGCAACATCTGTAATCGTCATTTTTCCGTTTGCCACGTTTCTCTCCTCGTTTTTCCTGTTATGTCTATATATGTCCTAGTATGTCTATAATTGTCACGTATAGTCTTATAGAGCAGGTTTCGTGCCAATTAGGAGGAGTTGGTGGTAAAGTTTTATTATAAGTGTAATTTGTTGGATGTCAAGAGGATATGATGAGTGTAGCAGGCTGTTTCGGGCTAAAAAATTAAGCGTTGAAAAGGCAGAAATCAGGCTTGTTGCGGATGGGAAACATTTTGTTGTTTTGGGGATGATTACGGAGATTTTAGAAAAGATTACAGAGATTAAGAGGCACCTGCCTGCCGGCAGGCAGGGATTACGGAGATTAAGGCTAAAGATTTGAGGTTGCAAATTGTAACCTCAAACTTGAAGTCGCAAACTGTGACTTCAAGTTCATATTGTTTTGTATGGGAATGGGTTATAAACTTGAGGTCACATTTTGTGACCTCAAGTTTAGTATTAATTCAGATCAAAGCGCGGCTTAGGAGGTTCTTTAGGGGGCTCCAGAAGTTTTTTAATAGCCTCAAATATCAGCTGAATGTCGCTTTCGTGCAGCTGGTACTTCTTTTCTAGTTTCTCAATCTTCTGCGCGAGTTCTTTGTGAGTTAAAATAATCTCCCTTAGCTTTACAAACGCTCGCATAATTGCAATATTAACCCAAATTGCTTTTTTAGATTTTAATACACTGGAAAGCATGGCTACGCCTTGTTCGGTAAAAACATATGGGAGGTGTCTTCTGCCTCCCCAACTTGATATTCCATTTTGGAATATCAAGTTGGAGTATTCTTCTTTAGTTAGCTGGAACATAAAATCTTCGGGGAATCGCTCAATATTGCGCTTAGCAGCTTTATTAAGATTAAAAGTCTTAACGCCATATAATACCGCTAAATCACGGTCTAGTAGAACTTTTTTACCCCGGGCTAAGATAATTTTACTAATCACCAATTCAGCAGAGATATTTCTCGATTTCATTTTTCCTCCTTTTACTATAATTGACGTAATTAGAGGTTAAATCTAACTAAAAAAATGAGGACGTTGTTATCGCTTAGGCACCCGGCGCTTATTAAAAATTGGGGACGGTTCTTTTGAGAACCGTCCCCAATAAAATTGCCCTTTAAAATTAGACTAGAAATTTAATTTACAGTTTATAGACTTTATCTGCCTGGCGGACGCGGGAGCTGACTAAAAGGCCGATCTCATCCCCCTTTTTGGCAGTTTCGATATCCACCCGGTCGATTTGTATGGAGCTGACGATCTGGGTAAGGTCGGTAGTGTGGCCTTTGATCTTGATGGTGTCGCCGCGGGTTAGCGGCCCCTTCATTTTGATTACTGCGGCCTGCACATGCGGAAAATAATGGGTGACATCCCCGATAAACTTGCCTTCGGTTTTAGGGGTTTTTTTGGTGACGGTTTTTTGTTTTTTGGCGGGTTTCTTTTTAGCGATCTTTTTCTTCGGTGATTTTCGGATTGTTTTTTTAGCCGGTTTTTTGATTATTTTTTTGGATTTTTTCTTGAGTGTTTTTTTGGCGGATTTTTTAGCGGATTTCTTAATCTTTTTCCTGGAAGCCATCTGCTCCTCCCTGTAGTTTAAATATAACTTTTTAATTCGGGGGACACATTACTTAATTAAAAGTTTAAACTGGGGAATTAAGTAATGTGTCCCCCGAATTCTAAAGAATGACTTTTTCCGAAATGTCAGCAATCACCGGAATCCGGCTATAAAGCCCTAAAGCAGCCTGCATAATTACCCATAAGGAGACTAGGAGGAATATAGCGTAACCGACGATCCCGACTAACCAGCCTAAAATCGGGATAATCGAAAGGATAAACGCCGCTACCTCCATTACAAACAGGACCAGGCCCTGCTTGGCGTGGTAAAGGGCGAATTTGTTGTCTTTCTTGAGGATCAGGGTGATAATGCAAAGAAAGCAAACGTATGAGATGATGGCGAAGAATTTGCCATCGCGGATTTCCTGTTCTTCGAGTTCAGTCATAGTTTTATTCGGGGGACACATTACTTAATTCGAATTAAGTAATGTGTCCCCCGAATTAATTAAGTAATGTGTCCCCGGATTAGACTTCTAATAATGAGTCCAGGGTGCCGTAGCTGTTGAGCTGGGTTGAGGGGTTAGCCGGGTCCTCGCTCCAGTTGCCGTCAATTACAAAGCGGTAGCGGTATTTGCCGCTGTCTAAATTTAAACGTTTAGTCCAGCAGCCGTTGGTCTTCTCCATCCGGCTGGTATCATCAAGCTTCCAATTGTTAAACTCTCCGGCAATAAAAACTTCTTTGGCCTCCGGTGCGTCAACCTTGAGCACAATCTCCGTCATTTTCGGCAGTTCGGCCTTGAGGATCTCATTCATCCGCTTCTCCATCGCTTTTTCGGCGGTTTTGGCTTCGGTAACGGAAGCTTTTTCGCCAGCCGGAGCGGTTTCCAGAGTGATAATCTCCCGGGAAAGCGAGAAATAATCCTTTGCCCCGCGGCAATATTTGTCGTAAGCCAGGATGTTTAAGCCGGCGTTTTGCGCTTCTTTGAGCTTAACGTTGACGTGGATAATATTAGAGAACATCTTATTGCGGTAATCGTTTTTGATTTTATCCAGCATGGTAAAAGAATGCTGGAGGCGGGAATCAAAGTTGGCGACCAGAACCTTAAATTCTACCGTATGGTTTAATCTTTCGGCGACCAGGTTAATGATACTGGTCAGCTGGCTGACCCCCTCTAAAGAGAAGCGGCTGGCCTCAACCGGGATAATTATTTCACTTGCCGCCCGGATGGCGTTAATCGTCAGGATGCCCAGGTTTGGCGGGCAGTCGATCAGGATATAATCGTAATCGTTCTTAAAGCCCTTTAAAATATCATTCAAGCGTGATTCCCGGCCGATCTCCCCGCTTAATTCCTGCTCGAGAGTGCTGAGCACTATGCTGGAAGGAGCGATATCGAAATTGGTCCCTAAATTTTGGATGATTTCATCCAATTTACATTTGCGGTTGGCGATTTTTGAAAGCACATTGTAAATACTCAAATCAGCTTTGACATCCAGGCCGCTGGTGGCATGGGCTTGGGGGTCAAGGTCGATTAACAATACCTTACGGTCATTAGCCGCCAGGGCCGCCGCTAAGTTAATGGATGTAGTGGTTTTGCCGCAGCCGCCTTTTTGATTTGAGATAGTGATAATGCGCATTTTTAGGTTCTCCTCCTATTTTAGAACTCTAATGTTATCTAAATAAACAATCCCTGATTTTTCCCGGGCATTCCACTCTTCGATGGTAAAGGATAATTCTTTCATTTGGTTCCAGTATTCTTTCCTGCCGAAACGGGCAAAGCTTATCTTATGGTCGGTCCATTTATCCGAAATATTTTTAATGTAAAATTCCCCTTTTTCATTAAAGGAATTAGTAAACTCAACGCGCAAGGCGATAACATCGCTGGGATGAGTTTTGCGGACCGCAAAGGCCAAGGTATTATAGTTGTTTAAGTTGAGGTTCTTAAGATTAATGGTGAACATTTCTTTGGTAGCGGGATCGAAATTAAAATTTATTTTTGCCGTGTTGTGATGTAAATACAATGCGATCTGGCCGGGACGATCGGGGCGGGTAAAACCGGCATAAGTGATATAGCTGCCCGTACCTAAAACCATCAGCAGGCCACTTAAGAAAAGCGCCTGCACTTTTTTAGGATATGTGCTGAATTTGTTGCGTTTTTTGGATGATTTTAAAGAGGCATCCAGGTAAATATTCGCCAGATGCTCGTAAATTTCTTTCTTGTTCACTTGGCCTTGCTCTTTACTTAGTTTCATTAAACCCCGTTTAGCAAAAATACGCGCCGGTTTAGAAGGTTTAAAAAACTAATCGAAAGTTGTATAAAAACGGTTAACTGCTTAGACAACTTATAGCATAAAACCTAAACTCTGTCAAGGGGTTAAGTGCCTTTATTTGAAGGCGTACGCCTGAGGTGAGATACAACAATTTGTGTTTATTCTTCGACGGAATACAAGCGATGGTGGTGTCTTTGGAGGTCAGGAAACCAGCGGCTTAGCCAAATACGCCGGTGGCTCTTTGTTAATCAGTTGATAAAAGTTTGTCAGATGCAATCTGTAAAGCCGGTCAAAGGAGCCGTCCGGATCCTCCCCTGCCCACCAAAACCAGTCGCTTCCCTCCAAAATATACATCTGTTTTAAGGCAAGCTCGCTTGGCTTTTTAGTTTTCGCCAGCGCCAGGCGCGCTTGAGCCAGCCATTCCCAGGCTTTTACTTTTGCGGGGTTGCCGATCCATTTGCCGAACTCTCCGTAAATCCAGGAGCCGGCGCTGAGCCGTTTGATTTTATTTTCCGCAGGTTTGATTTTTAAATATTCGCTGACGGTTGTGGTTTTTACAAAATCCGCGCTGCTTAAGCGTTGGTAAAATAAATTCAGGAAATCATGGCCGTCATTGCGGAAAAATTCCCAGGCGTTCTCTCCGTCCAAAGCGATGGTCACCAGGATGTCGCGGCCTTTAAAAGCCTTGTTAATATTTTCCAGATGGTGCATGAAATTATTTACCGCGTCCTCCTCTTTCATCTGGTGGTAAACAAAGCCGATTAAGTCGGAGAGGTTGCGGTCGCGGAAAACGATATTGAGCTGGCCGTCTTTTCTTTTTAAAAGGTGCGGCTGATAAAGAAGTTTGGTGTCACGTTTTTTTAATTTCAAAGATTTAAAAAGGATCGCTTCATCGGTGACGATCCATTTGATGCCGGATTGAATGATGTAGGGTAAAATGTGCTCGCTGACCGCTTCCTCCGACGGCCACATCCCCACCGGCGCAGTCTCAAAGCGCTGCCGGTAAAATTCTACGGCGCTGTCGATCTGGTGTTTGGCGTCTAGCGGATAATTAAATTGTTCCTTGGGGAGGACGGTTTTTTTGTTAGCCTCTTTGGCGATTGAGGTGTTATAAAGCAGGGGCAAAATCGGGTGGTAATACGGGGTAACGCTGATTTCCACCTGCTGGTCTTGCTGGGCGGATTTGTAGGCGGGGATGATGCCCTGGAGAATTTGCAGCTGTTGGGCCAGCACGGTTTGCTTGTCCTCTTCGGAAAAAAAGCGTTCCTTTAAAACCACTTTTTTCAGTTCCGGGATACTGTTGCGAAATGACGGATCGATCCAATTTAAATTAAAGCAAACTTGCAAGTCCAGGTAGTCAGCGAGGTTAAATTCCTGGTGGTTGCGGTATTGCTGGTGGAGCTGGTAATAGCGTGGGGAAAAGGCGATTACTTTCTCCGGGTTGATTGAGAAAAAATTGCGCAGGATAAATTCTTTGTCTTCGTTAGTTAACTGCGGCGCGGGTTTAGCGGAAAGTTCGAAAAATTTATCTTTGACCTGGTTCTGGTTGTAGTCCTCGATCTGCTCGAATAATGAAGGCACGACGTTGAAGGTGAGCTTAAGGTTAGGAAATTTTTCGGCGGTTTGCACCATGTCCAGGTAATCTTTGACCCCGTGCAGGCGCACCCAGGGCAGTTCGCTCACTTGGGTGAGGAGGTTCTTGTAGTACGGCTGGTGCATATGGTAGATGATGGCGAGATGTAACATGTGTTTTATTATACTATTTTTCGGTAAAGATTACAGCGATTAATTCCGGGGACACATTACTTAATTCGAATTAAGTAATGTGTCCCGGATTGAATTAAGTAATGTGTCCCCCGATTTTAATTTTACCGCTGGCGGTTTTTGGCAGCGCGTCAACAAATTCAAATTCTTTAGGCACTTTATAAGCAGCTAAATGCTGATAACAAAATTCTTTTAAGGCTTCAGGATCAATTGCGGAGCGGTTATTTTTCAGGACAATTTTAGCCGCGGCCAATTGCCCGTATTCCGGATGCGCCTTGCCGTAGACTAAAGACTCTTTGATCAGGGGATGTGAGTTTAAGAGGCTTTCTACCTCAAAGGGAAAGATTTTCATCCCGCTGAAATTAATCATCTGTTTGCTGCGGCCTAGGATAAAAAGATATCCGTCTTGATCCAAGCGGCCTAAGTCTTGCGTGTTGAACCAGCCGCCGGGTGCGATCTTGCGGCTGGGCTGCCAGGGGCAAAAGTAAGCGTCAAAGATCCCTTTGCCTTTAATCAGTATTTCTCCTACCCCCTCTTTATCAGGGTTTAATATTTTTACTTTATAGTCAGGCAATATCTTGCCTACTGAACCGCGTTTTTGGGGGTCAGCGCCGGTATTGGCAAACGGTAAACCCATTTCGATAATCCCGTAGCATTCAGCCAGCTCGAAGCCGAACTTTTGGCTGAATTTTTCGGCAATTTCAAAAGGCAATTTGACTGCGGTTGAAACTGCCAGGCGCAGACGGGAAAGCGCGGATTTGGGGATGCTTAATGAGGCCAGTAAATGGTAATGCAGGGGCGAGGCGTAAATAAAGGTCGCCTGGTGGCGGGTGAGGTTGTGCAATAGGGATTGCGGGAAATTCCGGTTACTGATAATGATGGTTGCGCCGCGGCGCAGGAATAAAAGTATCGTCACCACGAAATGAAAACTCATCGATAATACCCAGATAATCTGCTCGCCGGGGTTGATTTTTAATCCCTGATTAGCGGCCCGGGTGCGTTGGATAATTGATTTATGCGAAAGCACTACCCCTTTATTTGCGCCGGTGGTGCCGGATGAAAAGCGGATAAAAGCCGGGTTGATTTTATAAAAGCCTTTGGGGGTTTGGTTTTTGTTTACGGCGAACTTGTGGATATAAATATTTTCCAGGATCAGGCAGGCGCATTCTTGAGGGTAGCTACCCGGCTCAAAGATCAGGAAGTTTATTTTTATATCACCGATTAAGGCGTTGATTTCATCCGGGCTTGAACCAAAGGGCACCGGCACAATTACCGCTTTGAGCTTTAAGGCGGCTAAACTCAGGATAATATAATCGGCGCTGTCCTGGCAGAGCAAGGCCACCCGGTTAAACCTGCCTACTCCCAGTTGCTGCAGTTTTTTGGCGGCCTGCGCGACGGCTTCGAATAATTCGGCGTAAGTGAGAATCCTCTCTTCGTCGATGATGGCGATGCGAGTGAGATGCTTTTTGGTTTCTTTTTTGATTACTTGAACGATATTATTCATTTTAGATATCTGGGGACACATTACTTAATTCGAATTAAGTAATGTGTCCCCCGAATTAATTAAGTAATGTGTCCCCGGAAATCGTCCCTTTGTTTTTTCGGTAAATAATCCCGGTAAATCAGTTGTAATGAAATTATGTACTTTGTGCCCTTAATAATCGCGCGCAGGAAATCGCGCATTGGCACTTTAATCCGGTTAACCCGCAAAGGATTGGCCCGCAGGGCCAGGTCGGTTAAACGGGCAAACCGGCGGTAAAACTTTTTTAAAGGCATCCGCGCGGGCAAGATCGTATGCATGCAATCATAATAATAATATGGATCGCAGATAAATCTATCTTTATTTTCCTCCCAGAAGGCAGTTCCCGGTGACGGGGATAGAACGGTAAAAGATAATTCCGCCGGGCAGAGCTTGAGGATTTCATCCTCCAGGCGTTTAAAATCATCTTCCGTAAAATTCGGGTGCACGATAAAGGCCGCATGCAGGGTAATTCCCAGTTGCTTAAGGATCGTCACGGCTTTACGGTTGGTTTCAACCGGCAGGCGCTTTTGATATTCGACCAATTTATCATCATCCATACTTTCTAAGCCGACGTAGACCGTGCTTAATCCGGCCTGCCTCCAGAGTTTAAATATTTCCGGGTGCTTAACGATCGTATCGCTCCTGGTCCAGCTGACGTATTCTTTTTTGATTTTGCGCTCCAGGAGCAGTTCGGCGATCTTGCGGCAGCGGTCGGCATTTAGGAACA
>JBFZAU010000093.1:0-10925 GCA_041308825.1 Candidatus Omnitrophota bacterium | reverse complement strand
TCGTTTCCAGAAGTTCCCGCAGCTTAGGGATATCCCACTGCTTATTACCTAAATCATAAATAAGCTTGCCCACCGTCTCTTCGGGATTAACCTTAAAAACGTCATAGAAAGAACGGCTAACGTAGACGACTCTTAAATCCTGGTCCAGAGCGATTAAGGGCTCACGCACAGTGTTGATGATGCTTTCAGCGTAGTTACGGGCGTCCTGAGCTAATCGCTCTGTTTTCTTACGCTGTTCAATTTCTTGGTGCAGTTGCTTAATAATGATTCTTTCTGCGGCAGTGCGGGTTTCTACCTGGCTCTGGATTTTTTGTGGTAATTTTTTCGACTCTGCTTTATTGCTCCTAAGCTTGGATTTTAAGTCACCTAACTTTGATATCTGTTTATGCCAAAACTTTATTCCCTCTAAAAATTTCTTCCCTTTCATTAATTCTTTTTTTCTTTTTGTATTTTTCATGGTTTTGCCTCTAGCTTAGAAAGGCTATTTTTAAAACTGTATTTTTTCATTAAGACGTTAAAATCTATAAAACTTTTAATTTTAATTCTAAGCGGAACTCGCGGATCATCTTTATTGATCCAAAATTCAAAATTATTAGGTGTGCATTTGAAATGATAACCTTGAAATTTGCCGGCAGGAACGGATATTTGATCTATCGAAACTAATTCCAGCTTTATGGAAGCCAGCTCGGCTTTAAATTCATCGGGAACGGCCACCAGACAATTCCATCCTATTTTCAGGTCAGCATCATTACGCAGAAAGAAAAGAAGCAGGATCACATTCTGAATCGGAGTTTTCGCTTCGATTATTTGTTCCTTGACTAATTTTTTGCCTTTAAATGTTCTTATTACAGCTCTAAATTTTTCCTGATCATATTCCTCTGTTTTATATTCTTTCGAAAAGAAGCCATGGGTAGTACGCTCTATTCTTATCGGCAATAAGCTTACTGGGTCGCTATAGATTTTCTCCATATCATCGATAAATAATACTTTAGTCCTCAGCGTTACTAAATTAACCCGGGCTCCATTTAAATCCACCATCCCCAGATTATTATACTCTGCTCTCCCCAGAGGACTGATAAGATACAGAATTTTCTCTCCGGTATAATCATAAACTTCAGCTTCCTTTTTAGATTGATTAATCTCTGCCAATGGAGGCTTACCAGCAATAAAAACCATTAAAATAATTACCGATAAAATAAGCTCGATTAACGTAAAAGTAAATCTTTTATTGATCTTCATCGCAAGGTTTCCTTAAATCTGTCCAAGCATATTTTTATAAATTGCTCCGGAAAAACATCCAGCATCCTTTCCGTTATAATTCAGAACGATAATTTTTTCGTCCTTAAAGTCATCGGCTAATCATCAGACACACGCTCACCTACAGCACAGGAGGTTGCACCTTCCTGGAGCGCACCGGTAGTATTACAAATCTTTTCAGGTTCTGTTCTCTGAAAATTACCCTTAAAGACCGAAGTAACTGCGGATTTAATATAATTACTAAAAATATCCCACTCCGCTTTCATGCGCCAGGCCAAGAGATAGCGTGAACTGTTTTTCTTACCCAGGGAAACAGATTTTCTGGATCTAATCTTTTCATAAGTCTCTAGCATGTGTTTGGCAGCAGAGTCAATGGGATACTTCTGCACGATCATCCTGGTTACCTGCTTAATGGCGCTTGATTCTTCTTGAGTGCGAGAAAACACCCAGCTAAGCGCATCAACAAAGCTTCGCTGATCCATTACTTTAAGCAAGCGGCCGTTGTGATAATCTTCGACCACATCCCGCGCTCCCGGCGCATCCAAGGCTACCACCGGTACGCCGGCGGCCATGGCTTCAATGAGCACAATTCCTTGGGTTTCACTTAATGAAGCAAAAGCAAAAACATCCATGGCAAAATAAGCGTCCACCAAATGCTGATAACGCAGAACCCCGGTTAAATGCAGTCTTTTTTCAAGGCCTTGGCGCCTAAAGGTGTCCTTAATCATCTTCTCTGATGGGCCAAGCCCTACGATTAAAGCATGGACCCGGGGATTTTTTTTTAACAATTCAACCATGCAATTAGTCAGGAATTCTAAGTTCTTTTCCGAAGCTAGCCGCCCGGCATGACCGACCACCAAAGCATCCAGAGGTATCTGATTTCGCTGGCGGAATGTTTTCCCATCGCCTTTTGAAAAACGTTCCACATCTACTCCGGTCGAAATAACTTCCATGGGAGTTTTAACTCCCCTTTTAAGTAAAATATCCTTCACGCTTTCGCTGGGGCAAATCACTTGGTCTACCAGGTTGGAATATCCGGCAGCCAGCTTGACCATAAAACGCTTGATTCCTTCATTTTGAACCGGCCAATCATGTATATATTGTTCAAACATCGTATGATACGTAAATACCAGCGGTATAGCGTGCTGCCGGCTAAGGCGTAACGCAAAATCACCCATGAAAAACGGACAATGACTGTGCACAATATCCGGAACAAATTCTTTCATTAATCGCGTGAGCAGCCCGGAAACCGGAAAGTTAACGGAAAAAACCGTACCTTTGAATTTTTGGATAGCCGGAATCCGAATAACCCCCGGCTCCTCTGTCGAAGCGCCCTCAAAGGCCGGGGTAACAATCAAAACCCCATGCCCCAATCTCCTAAACTCTTCGCTAAAAGAATAAACCGATTGCTCTAAGCCTCCTACCAGCGGGAAATAAGTATTTGTCATCATGAGAATATTCATTATTTATTCTTCTCGAAAACCAATCCTGTCATCAAGATTGATCCTTTAATCTTACAAGCGCTTTTCTAGCAGCCAAAGATATTGCTTCGTAACCATCCTGCGCGCCCATCGCCAACCCTTCCTTTTCTAAATCCGCAATAAACAACGGCTTGCCGAACTTTACCCTAATCGGATGACGCTTAGGATACTTTGCTGTACTGGGCCAAGCTTCATAGGCCCCCCCTATCGCCACGGGCACAAGCTTCGCCCCCGATTCCTTAGCTAAAATTCCAAACCCTTTTTTAAATTTTCCGATTTTACCGGTAACGCTACGTAACCCTTCCGGAAAGAAACATAAACCTTTACCCATTTGTAATACTAAATAAGCGCTGCGCAGCGACTCCAGAAAATGCGTTGAATAATCAAAAGGGATGAATCTTATCATCTTAATCAGTTTCCTTAAAAAGGGCGATTTTACAAAGGGCCTGAAAAAATACGGTATGAAGACGAAGTAAAAAAGCTGAAAAGCCGGCCTACGCGGTAAACAGGCGGCAATCGCCGGCCCATCAAGATCGCTGGTGTGATTAGGATATAAAATATAGGCCCCTTCTTTAGGCACATTTTGGGCTCCTTGCGCCTTAACCTGAAAAAACAATTTAAAATTTAAATAATTTATGGCGATGATAATAAACCGAAGCGCCCAAGCAAAAAAATCGTTACTGAATTCCAGCGCCCCCAAGTGTTCTTCTTTCGGTAAGACTTGTAAATGTTTTTTCCAGTAGCCTGGCGCTAAAGGCGCGCTTTGATCCTCTTCTGGCCGGATTTCTTTAGCCTCTTTCAAAGCCGCCTCTATTCCCAGAATAAGATGCTTTACACTAAAGGCTCGCGAGATTGCCTCGTCTTTTATGTCGGCTTTAAAAGCTAACTGCAGGCAGGAAGCCAATTCTATCCTGCCTAGTGAATCTATACCCAGGTCTAGCTCTAAAGAATCCTCAAGTATAATCGGCCTTTTAATACCGGATATTTCTTTTAAGCATTTCAAAATTTTTATGCCAATGCCGGATTCTATCAACCGCTGATCTAGAGCCGTTAGCTCGCCTGTAACCGGAAGGGCCCCCTCTATCCCTGCGATCACTCTGGGTTCATATACCTCTTTAACCGCATAACGGTCTAACTTACCAAAGATAGTATGCGGCAGATCCGATAGCGTAATAGTAAAACCTTTTAGTCTCTTATGAACAGGAAGCTCTGATGAAGTCTCATCAAATCTCTCCTTAATCGCTAAATACAGATTCACTACGGCAAATTTCCTAAACTCTTCGAGATCCGGCTGGATGACCGCCCAAAGAACCTCCGTTTTCCTCGGTTTATCCATTCCCGTGACGGCAAAAACACACATCTCTTTAATCGGCGCAACTTTGGTATAAAAATCCTCGATCTCTTCCGGAAAGATCATTCTCCCGGAGCCTAATATAATGAAATCTTTAAATATTTTATCAATCATGGTTTTGTTCATTTATTAAACCGCATTTCAATTCCAGGGAATTCGTGCCCGGCAGGATCCTTACGCTCTTGAAGCCGGGTAATTGAATATCGATCGGCGGCTCTTGCGTAAACCAGGCCCCGCGCCATTGAATAAGAAGATTTGCCCCTTGCGGTATTATAGAAATTTGAATATCACCAAAACTAGTCGGCGCGGGGCCAAAGGTAATCGTCTCATGCTTATCAAGCCAGAGCCGTGGGATCCCTGAACATAAAATTAATCGATTGCCCTCTTCACGCACAAAACAATTTCTGATCATCAAAACCCATTCCGCTGCGGCCCAGACATGCTGTCCGTCACCCATGCATCCGCCCCCGGTACGCGGGTGCACAGACTCCGGCCATTGCCCGGTGGATGAAGCCAGCTTAGCTACCGCAGTCATCAAACTAAAATATCTTATATCGCCAGCACGCAAAAACACTTGGGCTAAATGTAAAGTAAGATAAGGATTGATCCCGGAATGGGTCATGTCATGAAAAAAGCCTCCGTGAACTAAACAGTGCTTCATTAAAAAATTAGCGGTGTCTAAAGTCCTGGGGTCGCTCGGCCGGAAAACTTGAAGTGGGTAGTCGGCAACCAAAGAACCGATCGCCCCAGAATCCAAACGCCGATACGGGGAAGCAGGCATTGCCGCTCTTTTTAAACGTTTCTCGACCTTCTTTAAGCTTTGATTAATATTTCCTAATAATTCATTCCCCCGGTTTTCGAAATAGACAGCCTGATCATTGTCTTGATAAGCAGTGCACAAAAATGCCGCAGCTTTTAAACCCGCAACTGCCCAAAAGTCATCCCAGTAATAAAAATCATTCGGCCCCAAGTGCTCTGCGCTAAACCCCGATGGCAATAAGCCGGCATGGGGGAATTGCAAATTATTAGGCAGGAGTTTTCTATAAATCCACTTACCCGCCTTATTAATTGGTTCTTTCCATTCTTGCGCAGGAGCAGTTCCGGTCATTTGGCAATACTGACTCATAATCCATAGAGCCTCACCGTTAGAATCCCATTCCCCTTCCTGCGAAAGAAAATATCCCTGTGATGTTTGACGGCTGCCAAAACAGTCCAGGGCCCGTCGAACACGTTCCTTTAATCCGACAGCTAGCAAAGCGGATAAGATAAAAGCGGCATCCCGAAACCAAAACCTTCGGTAAATATAAGGCCCCGGATAAACTTCCCGGGGAGAATGCAAAATCATGGTGGCAATGGCAGCTTCATAAAGAAACTGAAAATGCAAATCGGGAATTTGTAATTTTGCTTGGCCTTGCAGGTTTTTATCCCACGCCGACTTGGCAGTTTCCTGATAACCCGGGCAAGCTTCTTTTTCAATTTTGTTTTGCGTCAAAGGCACTAAAATGGTAACCTGCTGCGCAATCCCTTCTTCCAACATATACACCGCAGCGGCGCTGGCCATGCCGACCTTACATGAAATTTCCTTCTCATTTTCTCCGCAAGACAGCCGACTATAAACATCACCTTGAAGATAATCTGAAAATAGGCATTTGGCCGGGGGCTTATCAAAATAGACAAAACTTTCCCGGTTTACCTGCCAGCCCGGAGAATCTTCAAGGAGTGAAATATTATTGATAAAACTTATGCCTTCCGGATTATAGGGCCGCAAAGAAATAACTAACTGCCCCGCAAGATCGGCTAAGCCTGTAATTTTAACCTGGCAAATAGGAGCTTGCGCTGAACCAATAACTTGCGCGGTCACTTGGAGTTTTAATCGGCTAATGTTTGATTCTGTAATCACGCAAAGATTATCATCCAAAACCAGCTTTTGTGATATGTTGGGGCAACGCGACGGAATTAACGGCGCACCCTCTTGCGGAATAATCCAGGCATCAATCGACCAGCTATCGTAAAATGGAATAACTAATCCGCGCGGGTCAACCAGCGGAAATTGAGTGCCCTCAGGAATACCCAGAGCTGTCCAATTCCTATGGGTAAGATTAATTTGAGTTAACGAAAATGACCGGGGGATAAACGCATCGTTGCGAGGATTATACTGGCATTCAACCCAGTAAGGCCAGATCCAATCCAGGTTATGCTGAATGGCTAAACTATTAATCAAGCCGCGGGCATGTAAGATTGCCCCTGAACGCAACAGTTCAGTCGGAGCGGCCACCTCTGAGGGCTGGGCAAAATTTTTCAACTGCCCAATAATTTTAATCGGATCTAAAAACCCCTGCCGGCGGGCAAACGCTTTGACTAAAAATCTCCAGGGAAACCATCTCCACCACGGAAAACAAGCTGTCTTCTCTTTCAATGGGATCCTAAAAACCCACCATTTAAAGCAAACATAAGTAAACAACCCGGTTATGATTGTAGCGGTAATTAAAGCTACCCAAACTGACCCCGGCCAGGCATGCAGTACGCTGCGATTGATGGTGACATTAATCCCTAAAGCCAGGAAGTTAATTAAAACATAACGGCCAACCTCAACATACGAGGACTGCTTGCTTTTAAATGTCCAATATTTAATAAGTAAGTACCCGACAATACCGGCACAGCTAAATGAAATTCCCTTAGCCAGGCTAAAAGGAAGGAAATGGAATAAAATATAATAGATACTGAAGTCAGTTAGATTAACAATCCCACCGGCAATGAGAAACCGAAGCATCTCCTTTCCGGTAACTCTATCAGTATGCATCATTTTTACTTTACCCAAAGGTAATAAGCCGCTTTCTGCCCACTCGGCGTGACGATGTATCTAGCCAAAATTTCATCCCCTGTTTTTAAATCTTTCAAAACAAACGCTTGATTATTTTTGACAATTTTGGCTTCTTTCATAATCAAAATCGGAACTTCTTGATACGATGATTGTCCATCACCCGAATAAGCTTTTATAATTATCATCAAGGTGTCGAAATTCAAGTTTTCTACCTTCCCGGATATCTCCTCCCAATTCTCCGGTTTATTTAACCCAAGGTTTTTCTCTTGGGCATATACGGTAAATAAGATTGACCAGCAAAAAAACATGATAACCAACCCAAAAATCCACCTGCCTATTTTCATCTTTTCCCTTTATAAAAAATCAATTTTCCCGCCTAAAGATTGCTTAAAATTATTATGCTGCCTGCCTGACTTTTAGGTGCGCTTTTGCTTCTTGTAATCTTTCCAGGAACTTATCTTTTTTAAACTGCCAAGACCATTTTTTCATGATAATCCAACCGCCAAAACGGGCCAGGTCATTACGCCAAGGCCGATACCATTTTCTCCACCCTGACCTGATATTATGTAAAAAGAAAGCCAGGGCAGGAAAAGAAAAAATATGCACGCCCAACATAAACATGTACTTAAACTGATAAAACTTTCCCATAAGCTTCCTGACTGCATCCTGCATCTCTTCAGCGGTCATTGGTTTATCCGGCTCAAAAAGCGGAAAATTACCGTCATAATATTCCCAACCAACATCCTGAAGCGGATAAATCCTGTTTTGCCTTGCCAACCTGCGCCTTAGCTGTGTCCCGCAAAGCGGGCCCGGCAACAAAATCTGTATGGTGTCAATTTTAGCCTTCCGGATAAAATTCCTAAAGTGGCTTATGCGCTCCTTTGCCGGCATTCTAAAATTCACTCCTTCTTTTAACGGATATCCAAAGATAAACATGCCATGCACTAAAAACCCGAATTTATGGAAGACTTTTGTTAAAGCTAACATCTCTTCGGGCATAAGGTGTTTATTCATAGCGCTTAGTTCTTCTCCAATCGGCGACTCAAAACCAATCGCCACGGTATTAATGCCTGCTTGGCGCATAGCCGAAAGAAGCTGTGGGTCTTTGGCTTTATCCAGCCTTATCTGAACAAATAGATCAAGCCTTCTACCTGCTTGGATTTGATAGTCTCTAAGCATATTGCAGAACCTTATCGTTTCATCCCGTTCTTGCCCAAAAAGATCATCCACCACGAAAAAATGCCTGGCATCCTGCGTCTCTAGAAGCAAACTAATCTGCTCCAGAAGTCTTTCCGCAGAAGCATACCGAGGCTTTCCTTTCACGGTACAAAACTCACAATCCATCCCACAGCCCCGTATCCTCCCTACCGGATAAACTTTAATCTTGGCATAACGCACCAAGGAAAAATCCGCCAGCGGCAGCTTATTAAAATCAGCTATAGGCTCTCTTTCAGGAGTATAAATAACCTCTTTATCGTTTAAATAAGCAACACCTTTAATTTCGCCTATCTTGCGTTTTCCTTCTATAGCCTGCAAAAGTTCCTTAATCGTCTCCTCTCCTTCACCGATAACCACATAGTCAATACCGGAATTAAGGGCCTCAGCTATATTATCTTCAACAAAATGTTGACCCCCGGCGATAGTTACAACCGCTTTATCTTTATAAAAACGCGCTATTTCGTAAAGCCTGGGTATGGTACTTGTCAGCCCGCCGTAGAATCCAACCACATCGGCGGGTCTATGCCGTTGTAAAAATTCATGATCAGCCCCGCTCGAGTCGCTTCTGGGTCCATATCTGCGCAGATTATTCTCATCAATAACCTCAACATCCCACCCTTCCATTTCATTCACCACACTGGCAATGCATACCGGGCCCAAGGCCGTGGTTTTATCCGCAATGTGAGAATAAATATTAAACGCCGGATAAGCCGGGACAATAATTCTTAATCTCAATCTTTTTTTAGATACATCAAGCATCCTTTACCCTCGATGTTAAACAGGCTAACCATCTTGTTAGCGTTATTGCCAACTTTTGTAGTAATCAAGCAATCTGCTTAAAGCTAGCTCACAGAAAAATACAAGGAAGAGTTATCGATTTCGCAATTTTCCAACTATATAGGTAAATTCTAAAAAAAAGAAAACAGCTAGTATTATCCAAGTGAAAAACATGGCCGGTTCCTCCCTTGTCTTGACAAACCCCAAAGCCGCATATCCTCGCCCGCCTGAGGAGTAATCCAAACAGGCAAATTTAATTTAAACCAACAAAACACCTCCCCCCTAAATCATTGCTGGGGTTTCCGGAAGATCTAACCCCTTAAGTACTCATAATATTTTTACCTGCCCGGCGATTTTTAACCATTCCTTTACCACCGGGGCTTTTCTTGGCACGATTCTTAGCCGCGGTCATTCTGCCACCCCTGCTTTTCTTAGCCATTCTTAGATCACCTGCCTTTCAATTGTTATATTACAAATCAAAACTATCCTACTTTCTGGTTACTCCTAAAAGCCCGGCTATTCCAACAATCGCCCCGCCAATCAGTAACCAAAGGGCCTTGTCTGTAGGCGCACCCGTGAAAAAACGCGAGACATCCGAACTAGCCGAGTGATAGGCATTAACCCCAAAAATCAACAAGATAACTCCTGCAACCAAAAGCACAACTGAAATCCCCTTATTCATACATCCTCCTTGTCCACGAGGACACCCCCGCGTAATTCAACTAGACGCGGGGTGTTGTCCACCATTACACACTCGCCTGATACCTTATAAACGCGGGGTGTTACCCGTACACACTACCTGATAAAGGCCAGGTGTCATTTTATTTACCCTCTGCCACAAGCCCCGGCGGTGCTTTATGCCATTTATAACCCGCAACTGCGTCGTCATATCCGCGTTTAAAAAGCCTCTGTATTTCACGTTTATCCAGCATTTCTTTTTGATTAGGATTAAAATCTTCCGGAATATACGCTAAATTATAATCCCACCCTCTTTCCTTGGCTAAGGCGTAAATCCGGTAAGTATCTCCGGTCATTTTTGCTGCCTGATTGGTCTCAATCGTACGCGAGGTTATCGCCGTAAGATTATCCTCTACCTGTTTAGAGTGCGGCGACATAGAACATAGATTTAAGACATATAATCGCGTTCTAAATTCTCTAGGATGCCCCATTTTTTCCATTAACTGATGAACGTAAAAAAGACCCCCAATCACCCCGCCATCAGCATGCATCTCATCAAAACGGCGGCCGGAAACTTCAACTTGAAAATAAACCGGTGGTAGCATGGCTGTAAACGAACATGAAGCCAAAATTATTTTGCGCAACAACTTCAGCGAATCAACTCCTCCTTTAGATGCCAACGCTCCCATGTCCCAAATAACAAACCCCTGGGCGTCAAGGTCGCTAGTTCCCACATAAAGCCGGCGCCCCTTCCGATGCTCCTGTGCGATCTTAGCCATTAAATCTTCATCCATAATGGTATTTATTATTTTAGCCAGCGGGTCTGAACTATTCACAGAATTGCCGAATAGAATACCCAAAATACTCTTCTGCCTCACAACGTCTTGGGTGGATATCGAGGTAAACATCTCTGCCAGCCGGTCTTCATAATCTGCCCCTGAAAACGTAGCAATAGCCAAAAGTGAGCCGCTGGAATAACCTGTAACTATTTTAAATGCCGGCCGAAAACCCTCCTTTAACCACCCGTTCAATAATCCTATGCCGTAAGCACTGTTAGATACACCCCCTCCGATAATCAAAACAGGATAAGTCTTTATACCATCAACCAGATACTCTGATTTACCTTCATCCTTAAATGAATCTGCTAGACTTTGCTGCATAAAAAGAGAATCGGGTTTCTCCGCATAGTAGCGGATATCCGGCATACCGATAACAACCGCCTGGCCGACCAGATCTTCTGGTACAGCATGCCGCACATAGGCGCACCCTGATAATACTGAAAAACAAGTTATTATAAGTAACCGCCATAATCTCTCGTATTTCATATTGTCATCCTTATTGA
>JBFZAU010000092.1:0-3546 GCA_041308825.1 Candidatus Omnitrophota bacterium | reverse complement strand
TGATTAACGATTTACTGGATCTTTCGAAACTTGAAGCGGGGAAAATGCACATTCTGCCGGTTCCCACTTCGATTGAAAAAGTAATTGTCGAGTCGATTGAGGGATTAAATGCCTGGGCAGGGGCAAAGTCAGTCAAGTTGGCAACTGATATCGCACCGAATTTACCGCCGGTAAAAATCGATCCTGACAAAATCATCCAGGTTTTAAATAACTTGATCGGTAACGCCATTAAATTTACTCCGGCCAATGGCACGATTACCGCGGAAGTAAAGATGCACAATGATCAAGAGGTGATGGTCAGTATTCAGGATACCGGAATCGGGATCCCTCAGGATGAATTGGAAAAAGTTTTTGATAAATTTTATCAGACCGGAGAAAGAGTGGCTACTGATGTTTCAGGTACCGGTATCGGCCTGGCGATTGCCAAAGAGATCGTTACTTTGCACGGTGGAAAAATTTGGGCCCAAAGCCCGCAAGGTGCGGGCGCGAAATTTAGTTTTACTATTCCGGTAAATTAACTATAATAATAAGCATAAGGAGGTTGAATCCATGAACGGCACAAGTATCAGGGTATTGGTAGTTGATGATGAAGCGGACTTCAGGAATCTGATGACCTTTTGGCTGGAGTCTAAAGGTTATAAAGTTATTACTGCTTCGGATGGGAAAGCGGCGATTGATTTAGTTAAACAAAAAAAAGCCGACATCGTCTTTATGGATCTGAGGATGCCGATTATGGACGGTGTGGATGCTTTAAAAAATATCCGGACCTTCGACGCGACGACCCCGATCATTATCATTAGTTCTTATATCGCCGATCCGAAAATCCAGGAGGCCCGCTCACACGGTATGAGCGGTGTATTTTATAAGGGGGCGGATTTTGACGCTAGCCTTCCTCTTTTAGAGGCAGTATTAAGGACTCATCGTAACCTTAAAAAATAACTAAATTGAAAAACGCCTTTGTTTTTTATTACGGCGTTTTTCAATTTGCATCGAGCGTTAAATTAAAATCGCCGAATTAACATTTAGCGATTTTAATTTACACCGCGCGATACAGCAATCGAAAATAACTCTACCGTATCATCTAGGTTTGAGCGCGGTGAACCTAGAGACTCAGCCCACCACATTATTAACACCAAAATTTCACCCTGTGAATTATAATCTAACCCCTTCTAGTTTTTCAATTTAGGCTAATCAACCGCTTTGTAAAATTTGCTAATTTCTCTTGACTAAACGCTGGATATATAGTATATATCATAAGTATGATAGTTCATCAGCCGGGAGAGATAGATGCCCAATAGCGCTTATAATAACGATATGATCACGGCTAAAGAGATCATGAGTGAGTTCAAAATTTCTTATCAGATTGTGAACCACTACACAAATTTCGGGCTCTTACCGGTTGTAAAAAAAGAAGCGAATATTAGGTATTACGATAAGAATATCATCAAGTTCAGGATAAAACAGATCCGGGAATTGATGCAGCAAGGATATTCTTTGAGCCTGATCCGTAAAAAATTGGATCAGGAGGTGTTGGGAAGCACTCAACTCAGTGAGGCTGTCCAAATACAGCATCCAAAAGCAACCTGATCTTTATTAGAGGTCAGGTTTTAGTTTTAAAGGGGACGATTAAGCCAAATCAGGGATAAAAGATGAGCTATTTCAAGGTTTTAGGGTTTGAGAAGGAACCATTTTCCACCAGCCCGGATCCGGACTTTTTCTTCCTTTCCAAAGAGCATGAGTCAGCGTTGGCCAATATTTTAATCGAGTTAAGGCTTAAACGCGGGCTTTCGGTTATCCTGGGAGATGTGGGGACCGGTAAGACCACGCTTTCCCGCAAGCTGATCCAGGAGTTAAAAGACCGCCCGGATTTTATTTTCCACATTATTCTCGATCCTTCTTTTGAAAGTGAAGAACCGTTTTTGATGTCCTTGGCAAAAAACTTTGACCTTAATTTTGAAAACGAAGCCTTAGGAATTGTTGCTTTAAGGGAGGCTTTAGAACGATTCTTATTTCAAAAGGGAGTGACGGAAAATAAGACCGTTACTTTGATTATCGATGAAGCTCAAAAATTGAATGAACCTTCTTTAGAGGTTTTGCGGGTGCTCTTAAATTATGAAACTAATGAATTTAAACTGATCCAATTGGTGCTTTTGGGCCAGTTGGAATTACACGCTAAAATTACCGGGATCGCCAATTTTTTCGACCGGATCAGTTTTAAATATACTTTAAATCCTTTGGATTTTATCGAAACCAAGGAGATGATCGAATTCCGGCTTAAGCAGGCCGGTTACTCCGCGAATATGCATTTGTTTTTGGATGATGCGATCAGAGAGGTGCATCAATATACCCGGGGTTATCCCAGGAGAATTACCATGTTATGCCACCGGGCGCTCAAAGCCCTGGTCTTGAAAAATAAATTTGTAATCGATGCGTCTTTGATTCAGGAAATAATTAAAGAGGATATAGAATCCGGATGGCACAGGACAGATCTCTCACTCCAGAAAAACAGCTTTTAAAGATTATTGAAACATCTAAGGGTGGGAATTCTTTCGGGGTGGCCGCCCAGAGCTCCCGCCGCCACGGGATGAGCTGGTTAAACTTCGGCGCTTGGCTGGGCAGGATATCTTTTTTTAAAGTCAAGCTGGGAAGATTATCCTCGGGTTTTAGCCTGGAGCAGCTGGATGTAAAAACCACTAACCGGATCCTGGGGATTTTAGTGTTTTTGCTTTGCGTGTATTTTACGGGCAGTTTAGTTATTTCGCTGGTTAATTTAAGTAATTTACCGCGTTTGGAATCAAATGCGCAAACAGCCAAGGTGGAAATAGATTTTCCTCAGCCGCAAGGTTTAAAAAAAGCGGCCTCTTACTATTTGGATAAGGTTAGGGAGCGGGATATTTTTACCATGGGCTTAAAGAAGGTTGCCTTGGTGAAACCGGAGCAAGGCCCTTCAGCCAGGATCCTGGAGATTGTTGCAAGCTTAAAACTGGTGGGAATTTCCTGGTCAAATGACCCGGATGCGATGATTGAAGATATCAAAAGCCTCAAAACGTATTTTGTTAAGCGGGGAGATTTTGTCGGAGAAACCAAGGTCCAGGCAATTTTCCGGGACAAGGTAGTTTTAAGTTTTGAAAACGAGGAGTTTGAACTGAAATAATGAAAACTGCACACAGGATATTTATTTTAATGTTTTTTATTTTTGTTTGCCTGTTTTCTAAAGCGCAAGCCGAAGAACTGGCGGCTTTAGCCAAGCCGGCGGTCTCTTCGTCTACGCAGCAGGCCTCTGCCTCTTCCGTTGCGGCAACTCCTCAGGTTGCTTCGGCCGCCTCCGAGATTGCAGTAGAACCTTTGGTTTCTTCCGCGCAATCCGGGAGTAAACCCTTTTCAGGAGCAACTGAACCGCTTCCCGCCGGGATGGGGGCAAGGATCTCCCTGGATTTACGCAATATCGAAGTTACCGATGCCTTAAAATTTCTTTCGCTTAAGACCGGGGTGAATATGATTTCAACCCGGGATGTTACCGGCCGGGTAACCTTAATGGTTTCTAAT
>JBFZAU010000091.1:0-13415 GCA_041308825.1 Candidatus Omnitrophota bacterium | reverse complement strand
CAAAAATAGGCGGCTGATCAATTCCTAATTTTTGCGGCAGAGTATGCGTTTTGCCTCTGGGTAAAATATCCAGGATAATTACCGATTTATGCGTTTCCCGATTCAGGCTTAAAGCAAGATTTAAGGCATAAACGGTTTTGCCGGCTTGGGCGTAAGAGCTGAAGACAGAAATCACCGTGCTCTCAAAAATCTTTTTCTGGTGGATATCTTTACGCTTGAGCCGGCGGCTTAAAGAACGGCTTAAATCAATCGCCAATTGCGGAATACTTTGCAGGAGGCTATCAAAATCATCTTTTTTAATCTCCAGGACCGCGCAATCATTGATGGCTGCGCTGCTTACCGAATGCGGCTCATTGGTCAACAATGAGATAATACCGAAATACTTACCCCGGTGTAAGTACTCCAAAATCAGCGGATTTGCAGATTTATCCTTAGTATAAATCTGCACCCGGCCGGATAAGATGCAATAAAAAGCACTGGGGGCAGAGCCTTCTGCATAGATTGTCTGGCCCTTGCGGTACTCCACAATCCGGCTCTTGGCATCAATGACCGCGAGCTCTTTTTTGTTCAGACCGGAAAAAAAAGGCAAGCCCTTGATAATAAACTCTTTGTCTTTAGGGTTCATCTAAATTCCGTTATTTTTTATCACCGCGGCCAATTTTATGGCGCTTTCCCGTACCGTGCGCTTAAAATTCCGGTAATCCACTCCTACCAATCCAAAACACGGGGCAAACCCTTTGTCCCATTCGAAATTATCGATCAACGACCAATAGATATACCCCCGAATCTCTACCCCTTCGGCTAGCGCCCGATGCAATTGCTCTAAATGTTGCCGGATGTAGTCCCATCTTAAATCATCATTATCGGTACAGATGCCATTCTCGGTAATCAAGACTGCTAAGCCGTACTGCTTGAGTTTCAACAGCAGTTTATACAGGCCTTGCGGATAAATATCCCAACCCAGGGAATTTTTAGGCAAAGGAAAGTGGTTGTCCTGACAGGTTTGAGCCAACAGATCGGCTAGCTTCCAGCTTTTTACATCGATCAGATTACGGCTGTAATAATTAACCCCGATATAATCCAGGGTTTTTTTACGTAAGACCTTTTCAATAAAATAAAAATTGTATAATTTATTCCGTAAATACGCGGCGAGTTTATTTCTGAAGTTGGGGCGGCAAATCTCAAAAGCCTGCAAATTAGCGGCGATACTGACCATCGGCCGGGATAAAGATTGCTGACGGTAGATGCGATGAATAATCCGGTAAGCCTTGATATGTGTTTTGGCTAAATTCAGGGTTACCTTGACCGTTTTAAATAATGAACGCTCCTGCGGAGGCCAAGCTCCCAGAAAATAAGCATGTGATGAATAAACCAGCGGCTCATTAATCGTCACCCAGAATCTTACATCCTGAGCCAATTCCCCGACGATTCTTTCGACAAAGCGCAGGAAATATTTATTTAAATTAAACTTGGCCCATCCCCCTTTTTGGCTGAACCATGCGGGATTAGTAAAATGATGCAGGGTGACCACCGGCTCAAGGCCTTTGCTTTTTAAATCCGCAATTACCTGACGGTAATGCTGGATCGCTTCCAGGGAAAAATTACCCTCCTGGGGCTCAATCCGGCTCCATTCGATGGAAAACCGGTGGCAATTATGATTAAGCTGCCTGGCGATATCAAAGTCTTGCGCGTAAAGCTCATAATGTTTACAGGCTGCGCCTGAGGCCTCTTTCACGCAACGGCGCTCTTCAGCTTGCCACCAATCGTTATGTATGTTCGCTCCTTCAACCTGATGCGCGGCAGTTGAAGCGCCCCAGAAAAACCCTTGCGGAAATTTTTTCATATGCGTTTATTATATCACCGGAAAAAAGAAAATCCCAACATTAAATGCCGGGATTTTCTTTAAAACGATGCTTAACTAAAATTTTGGATTATCTTTTAACCGGCTCAATAACCGGATTGAGATATTTAACCAGCACCTCCCAGGTTTTGGGGCCAACTTTGCCGTCCATCTTTAACCCGTTGGCTTTCTGAAAATCCTCAATCGCCTTTTTGCTTCTAGGCCCGATCTTGCCGTCAATATTTCCCACATAGAAACCTGCATTCTTTAAAGCCGTCTGGATCTCGATTGCCCCAGGCTTATAAGGACCCGCAGGAGGCAAAGGTAAAGCTTCTTTAGCCGTAACCGGGGCATTAACAGTAGTCACCATCTTAGTTTCCGCAGTCTTCATTTCCGGGGCTGTCTGAATCGGCCCCCCCACGGCACCTAATGATTCCATCGTAATTGGCTGCAATTCTTCCATCTCCGCTTTTTTACCGCAACCGGATAAAGCCGCCAAAACTAAAACCACTGCCGCCAAGCTCAAGAACTTCTTCATACGAATCTCCTCTCTACAATTATTAATAACTAAACTAATGATCAAAACGTCTGGTTTTTAAAAATTATCGGGATGTATTCACCTCCCTGCCGGCGCAACACTGCGTAGTTTAATAAGCTATCTGTTATCAATTTTAGCAAAATCCCCCGGACAAATCAAATAAAATTTAATTCTATTTATAGTTCCCTTAGCCCGGGAAAAATAAAATTAATCAGGGTAAATAGCGCCGCACAGACTACACCGCAGATAAATAACGCGCTGGAAACCCCCCAGGATTGCGCTAAGATGCCGGAGATTAAATTCCCGAACGGGACCATCCCGGCAAAAGTAATCATAAATAAACTCATTACCCTGCCGCGAAAAGCATCCGGCACATTAATCTGCAGCAAGGTATTCACCAGCGCCACCGGAACTACGCTTGAGCTGCCGACTAAAATTAAAGCGATGATCGAGAAAAAATAATTCTTGGATAATGAAAAAAGGATCAGCGAAGCCGCGAACAAAAATACCGACCAAACCAGAAATTTACCTTTAAATTTACAATCCCCTAGCCTGGCCAAACCCAAAGCTCCCGCTAAAGCGCCCAGCCCGGAACTGGACATCAGCCATCCCAACCCCTCTAAACCTGCCCCCAGGACATGACTGGCAAAAACCGGCATCAGGATAATATAAGAAACTCCGAAGATGCTCATCGCCCCGACTACGCTCATTAAAGCCAGAATAACGGGTTTACCTCTGACAAAAACTAACCCAGCCTTAATGTCTTTGAAGGCCGAATTATTATTGCCGCTGGCGGCGTGATTGAATTTAATATAAAATAACGCGATGAGCACCGCCAGAAAACTAGCGGCATTCAAATAAAAACACCCGCTCATCCCGATCACCGCCACGAGAATCCCGGCGATCGCCGGGCCGATAATTCGCGAAGAATTAAAAGCCACGGAATTTAAGGCAATGGCATTAAAAAGATGATTCTTACCCACCAGTTCCACCACGATGGATTGCCTGGCCGGGGCATCAAAGGCCATAATCGCTCCGTTACACAAGGCAATCAACATAATTTGCCAGGGAGTAATCAGCCGGCTTTGAGTCAAAACCGCCAGCAAAAGAGCCAGGAACATAAATGCCCCCTGGGTACAAATCAAGATGTTTCTTTTATTCTTCCTGTCCGCCAGCACCCCCCCGAATACGGAAAGTATAAATATCGGAATCGTCGCTAAAAACCCGACGACCCCCAGCAAAAAAGAAGAGCCGGTCAGTTGGAATACCAGCCAGCCCTGCGCCACGGTTTGAATCCAGGTACCGACCAAAGATACAAACATTCCCAACCAATAAAAACGGAAATATTTAACTTTTAAGGAGGAAAACATCTTTAAAAAATAATTTTAAGCAGGCGGGCTCAACCTTTGCCTTACCAGGTCACTGACTAATTTTCCGTCAGCCTGGCCAGCAATTTTAACGGTTAATTCTTTCATCAAACGGCCCATATCCTTCATCCCGCTTGCGCCGGTTGAGACAACCGCTTCTTCGATCAAAATCTTTATTTTATCCTCGGATAGTTCCGCCGGTAAATAGCTTTTGAGAATATTAAGCTCCCGGGTTTCTTTTTGGGCGGCTTCCAGCCTTCCGCCGCCGGTAAACTGGGCGATGGAATCCTGGCGTTGCTTAACCTGCTTTTTAATCACGGCAATAACTTCGGCATCATCAAGCTGATCCTTCTTTTTAGCGGTAGCCTGGTTCAACATATCCGCGCGTAAAAAACTTAAAACCGAGCTTTTTAAAGTATCCCGGGCCTTCATTGCCTCTTTGTAATCGCTAAAAATTTTTTCTGTCAGCATCGCGGTTTCCTTTCCTCCTGGTAAAAATTAAAAAACGAAACAATCTTTAAACTTGGCTAAACGTCTTTCTAAGTCATGGCGGATCAGCTTGCTCGTCCGGCAGAGCCCGAACTCCTCGACGTTAAAAGAAGCAGCTACCGTGCCGTAAGCCAGGGCCTTTTTTATCGCCTGCGGGGTAACTTTCGGTACCCCGGATAAATACCCCATAAACCCGCCGGCAAAGGTATCTCCGGCTCCGGTGGGATCAACCACCTTTTCTACCGGATAAGCAGGGAGAGAAAAAATAAATTTTTTGCTATAAAATAACACCCCGTGCTCCCCTTTTTTAATCAGCACCATCCGGGGCCCGAAAGCAGATAAGTTTTTAGCGGCTTTGATTAAGTTATGCTCTCCGCTGAGAGCCCGGGCCTCCTGGTCATTAGCCACATAAATATCGATTTTTCTAAGCAACTTGATCAACGCTTTAGGCTTGGTATTAATCCAGTAGTTCATACTGTCTAAGCCTACCAGCTTTGGTGAACGCATCTGCGCTAGCAGGTTTTTCTGGATTTCCGGATCGACATTAGCCAGGAAAATATTCGCGATATCGCGCTGCCTTGACGAAACCTGCGGCTTAAATACCGATAATACCCCCAACTGGGTATTCAAAGTAAGCGCGGAATTCAAATCCCCCCGGTATTCGCCCTCCCAGCGAAAAGTTTTACCCGCATCAACCACCAAAGAAGCAAGATTTAAGCCTTTCCCTCTTAAGAAAGCGATATGCTTTTGCGGGAAATCGCTGCCGACAATTGCAATCAGATTAACCCCGGTAAAAAGCCTGGCCGCCATTGAAAAATGCGCCGCCGAACCTCCTAATAATTCCTGACGCCTACCAAAAGGCGTTTTGACACTGTCTAACGCCACTGTCCCTAAGACGATAATGCTCATACGGCTCCTTTATTTGACCAACCACCAAAAAACTAAAGCGATAATTATCCGATAAACCCCAAACGGAATAAAGCTGTGGCGTTTGATAAAATGCAGCAAAAACTTAATTGCGATCAGCGCCACGGCAAACGAAACCAATCCGCCTATTCCCAACAAAATAAATTGTTTTCTCTCAAAAATCTGACCGCATTTTAACAGGTCCCAGGCGCAAGCCGCCAGCATCGTCGGAACCGCTAAAAGAAATGAAAACTCGACAATGGTTTTCCGTTTTAATCCCGCGATTAATCCGCCCACGATAGTTGAGGCCGCCCGGGAAACCCCCGGAATCACCGCTATCACCTGAAATAAACCGATCACCAAAGCCTGGCGGTAGGAGATCGCGGTAATTTCTTGGGTTGGCTCTTTTTTTGTGCGGTAGATAATTTCGAAAACAATCAAAAACACCCCGCCCAGAAATAAAGCCCAGAGCACAACTTCATTATTACCCAAGAGGCAGCGCTTGATCGTTTTATACAACAGGGCGCCGACTAAAACCACCGGCATAAAAGCCACCAGCAATTTTTTCCAAAGCTGGATTGAGCTGATTAACTTGCCGCGGTAAACTACGACCACCGCAAGTATCGCTCCCAACTGAATAGCAATCGCAAAGCTTTTAATAAATTCCGACTGGCCAACCTGCAATAGTTTAGCCGCAAGGATCAAGTGGCCGGTCGAAGAAATCGGTAAAAACTCCGTAACCCCTTCCACAATCCCAAAGATCAAAACTTGTAATATATTCATGGGGCCCTTTTGAATTAGTGCTCGTCAAGAAATCTCTGCATATCCGCAGGCAAAGGTGCTTGCAGGGTGAGAGTTTTGGCGGTGGCCGGATGCTTAAACTCCAGAAATCCCGCATGCAAACAAACCCGCTTGCTGCGCAAAGCGAAATCTTTGCGGAAAGCAAATTTGTCCTCCCCCACTAAGGGATGATGAAGATATTTAAAATGAATTCGGATCTGGTTGGTCCTGCCGGTAACCGGAGAAACTTCTACCACGCTGTAATTGCTTCTTTGCTCTAAAACTTTGTATTTGGTAAGCGCGTTTTTTCCTTCGATCGGCCGGGTAATTCGGCCCTGGGGATAAGTCAATTTACCGTGCACAAAGGCCGTATATTTCTTGCTTACCGATCTATGCTTGAAAGCATCCGCCATTTTTTCTTCAATACTTTTCCCTTTAGCATAAATCAAAAGGCCGGAAGTCTCCCGGTCCAAACGATGGCAGGGATATAATTGGCAACCTAAGCCGCGCTCCAAAGCCTCCTGGTTTAATATACCCGTCAAGGTACGCCGCTGGCCATTTGGCACAGGCACGCTTAAGAGGCCGGCAGGCTTATCCACCACCAGCAGCCAATCATCCTCAAAGACAATCGGGATATTCACCCCGCACCTTCTTTCTTGTTTATCTCATTAAGCCATGTGGCCTTAATTGTTGAATAATCGGAAGGTACGGGGTTCACCTTAAACAATCTCCAGCATCCGCTCAATCGCCAGGTGCGCTTTCTTTCTTATCTCTTCGGGAACCTTCACTTCATCCTTAAGCTCTTCTAAAGCCCAGAGCACCTTTTCCTGAGTCGTACGTTTCATGTTCGGGCAGACCGCGCGTTCGCTGGCTAAGTAAAATTCCTTATCCGGGTTATCCTGTTTAAGCCGGTAAACCAATCCCGACTCGGTGCCGACGATAAATTCTTTGGCCGAATCTTCTTTAGCAAATTTAGCCATCTGGCTGGTCGATAATACCGCATCCGCCATCGCCACTACCTGCGGCAGGCATTCCGGATGGACCATCACCTTAGCCTGCGGATGGAATTTCTTCTCGCGCGCCAGGTCTTCCGGCAGAATTTTAACGTGCGTGGGGCAAAACCCATGCCAGGTAATTAATTTTCTGCCGCTTTGTTTAGCAACATAGTCGGCTAAATATTTATCCGGAATAAAAATTATTTCTTTGGCATCTTTGAGGGCATTGATTACTTTCACGGCGTTGGTAGAGGTACAGCAATAATCCAACTCTGCCTTAACCGCCGCGGAAGTATTCACGTAGCCTACAGCGACCGCTTGAGGGTGTGCTTTTTTCAATTTCCGCAGGTCATCCGCAGTCATCATATTTGCCATCGGGCAACCGGCAGATGCATCCGGCATAACCACCAATTTATCCGGAGAAAGGACTACGGCAGTCTCCGCCATAAAATAAACCCCGCAGAAGACAATTACCTTAGCCTCGGTTTTAGCGGCAATCCGGGAGAGCTCCAGGGAGTCCCCACGAAAATCCGCGATATCCTGCACCTCCGGTAATTGGTAATTATGCGCCAGAATCACGGCGTTGCGTTTCTTTTTTAACTCTTTAATTTTACTGACTAACTGCTTATCTTCCTTGATCATTTTTAATTAATAACCTTTTGGATTACTCCTCCGCCTAAAACCGTATCCTGTTCGTAAAAAACTGCTGACTGGCCGGGCGTTATGGCAAACTGCGCCTGTTTAAAGATTACTCTAAGTTTACCTTGGCCGGGATAAATAATCGCGGAGGCTTCTTTTTGATTATAGCGTATCCGCGCTTTAATCTCAATCTTCTTTTTAGGGGCCAATTTCAAAAAATGCCCGTTGGTTACGATAAACTCTTTTTTACAGGCATCCTGGCGCCCTCCCAGCAGGATCAGGTTAGTCCGGGGATTAATCTGCCTGACATAGAGGGGTTGGTTTGCAGCAACCCCTATCCCGTGACGCTGGCCAATGGTATAGAATGCTATTCCCCGGTGCCTGCCTAAAATTGCGCCGTCCTGATCCACAAAATTTCCCGGTTTAACCGCTGCCGGAGTTATGGATTGAATAAAATCACCGTATTTACCGTTAGGCAGAAAACAAATCTCCTGGCTATCCTGCTTCTGAGCTACCCTAAGCCCGAACTTTACCGCTAAGCGGCGAACTTGCGGCTTAGTCAAGGCGCCTAAAGGAAAAATAATGCGCTTAAGCTGTGCCTGGGTCAAACGATAGAGAAAATAAGATTGGTCCTTCTGGCGGTCAAAAGCTTTTTTGAGCAGGTACCCTGACGGTGATTTTACGATCCTGGCATAATGGCCGGTAGCCAAAAAATCCGCCCCTAAAGCAACCGCTTTTTTAAGCAGACTGCCGAATTTTATAAATTGATTACACCGGACACAGGGGTTGGGGGTGCGACCGCGCAGATACTCCTGCCGGAAGTTTTGGATGACCTGACGAGAGAAATCCTTATCTAAATTCAATACATAATGCCGGATCCCTAAAATCTGCGAAACCCGGCGCGCATCTTCGATCCCGGTTAAACCGCAACAGCTGGGTTTGCCTGCGGTTTTTTCCGCCAGATTAAAACACATGGTCACCCCGATAACCTCATAACCCTGCTCTTGGAGCAGGGCAGCGGCTACCGAGGAATCAACCCCTCCGCTCATCGCCACGACTACGCGCTTTTTCATAGTTTTATTATATTACAATACCCGATAAGCTCAATAAAGCATAAAGGCCCAGCTGATTAGGCCGGGCCTTTGTGCTTTTATTCCTACCTAGGTTATAACTTCACTACTTTAGTAGCTTGTTCACCTTTAGGACCTTTTTCGATTTCAAACTCAACCTCCTGGCCCTCCTCGAGAGTTTTATAGCCTTCACCCTGGATCGCGGTGTGATGCACAAAGACATCCGCCCCGTTCTCAGGAGTAATAAAACCATAACCCTTCTGATTGGAAAACCACTTTACTTTACCTTTTGCCATTTTCTTTGCTTCCTCCTTTCCACTGAAATTATAGCCGCTTAAGGGTGTAATAAACAAAAAACCGTAAGGTGTGTTATTCTTTCCCCTTACGGTTAAAAGACTTCTACTCCCTTGCACAACTACGCACTAAGTATACAACAATCCGGCGATTTGTCAATAAAAATTATCTCGCCCGGTAATCCAGCTGTTTCAGATTATAATAACCTAATACTTTAACCTTGGCGCTGGATTTACTGACCAGCCAATCATGGTATTTGCGCATAAACTTATCGTGAGCGGATTTCGTATCCCAGGCATAGACCGAAAGATATTGGCCCTTAGCCTGATAGCGCTTCATTGTCCGGTAAGATATAAATCCCGGAGCTTGCCGGGTATAGCTGGCCCACATTAAGCTATCCCTGCGGTATTTGGCAGTTTCTTTAGGCCCCACCACGAATAAAACCGCGTGAATAAACATTACCCTCCTTAGCTCTGTAAATTTAAGCCATTATATACTACCGGACCGGGTAAATCAACTCTTCTCTCTTTGAGCTTAGCGATGCTTAAAGTTTAGCCGCTACCAGCTTAACCTTAATCCTGCTTGAATATAACGCCCCGACTGGGGGATGCCGGCAATATCCTGATATTCAACGTTTAAGATATTGGTCGAACTTAAAAAAATCTTGGAATTTTTATTTAAATTATAACTTAATCCGGCATTCAAGATAAACCAGCCGGCGCGGCCAGGACGCTTTTTGTAATTAAGAGCGATCTCCTGGCGCCCCAAGGAAAGATCCCAACTAAGCACCGCATTGACTAAATGCCGGGCATAGTTAGGGCCGTATTTATAAAGATAACCCTGATTGTCAATGGCTTTGTCCGTATAGGTATAATGGGCATCTAAATTTAAAAGCCGGTTGATTTTTTTCCCCAGCGAATATTCAACCCCAAAAACCTTATCCTCCGTGAAGTTGCGGGCTTGCCACTTTTGAGCCGGATTTTGCCTTACCCAATCAATCATCTGCTCCTCTTGGCGGAAGAAAAAAACCAGGCCCCAGGAAAAATCCCCTGGCTTTGACTCCAGGCCGGCCTGATAATTCCAGGCGCGTTCAGGAGACAGTGAAGGGTTACCTGCGGTTGTAACATCATTATAGTAAAGCTCCGTAAAAGAAGGAACCCTTAAACTTCTGGAAATCCCGCAATTAAAGTCCAGCTGATGATTAAGCCTGAATCTAGCCGCCAGGCTCCCGGTGTAGGCCGGGTTATAATCAGAAAAATTATCTATCCTCAGGGAAAAGCTTAGATCCCAAAATTCTTGAGGAGTCAAAAGATCATCCAGGTATAAACTTTGCTGCTGGCGGGTATGCTGGCCAAGGCTGGTAGAAGTAATTTGTTCGTGGCTGGCTTCGAAACCTAACCCCAGCTTTCCCAGCCTGCCGGCTTCTTTTTGGAGATAAACCCCCGGGGTAAATATATCGGTACGGTGGTCGTTATAATTCGCCAGCCTTTCATCCAGGGCAAAGCGATCGTAATGCCGGCGCCACAAAAAATTAGGCTTAATGGATAAATCTTGGGACTTTAAACTTAGCCCGCTGTTTAATAAATAAGTCCTGGTCCATTCCCGGGACGGATAACCGCGGCCGGGAGTATAAAAATCATACGCCCCGAATTCTTTTTCCTGATAACCAAAGTCATTTTTCCAATCACCCCAGGGAAATTCCCAAAGCGAACTTAAGGAAGAGGTGAATTTCTGGTAATCGGTAGCGTCGCGAAATCCACGCGATCGAGCATCTTCCACGGAAAACCTAAAACCTAAATCACCCAAGCGATCGCTGAAACTAAATATCCCGTAACCGTTACGCTGGCTTCCGGCCGCAAACTCCCAAAGCGTTTTTTTATCAGCCGCATCCTTGAGGATAAAATTCAGCGCTCCGCCAATGGCATCAGAACCAAACAAAGAAGAGCCCGCCCCGGGGATAACCTCAATTTTCTCCACATCCTCTTTGGTAAACGGGAGATCACTATTATGATGCGCGGTTTGCGGATCATTGATCCTGTGGCCGTTAAGCAGAATTAATACTTGGGAGTAAGTGGAGCCGCGCAGGGAAAAATCCGATTGGATTGCGGCACCGAGTGAACGCGATTGCAAATCCACCGGCAGGCAGGATAAACCTTCCAGGCTGGATTGGAAATTAAAAGCGCTTATTTCGTTACGCTTCCCGGTATAACTATTAAGGAGAAATGATTTCTGTCTGGTAATCACCAGGGTATCCAGCTCTTGCAAATGATCCTGCCCGCCATAAACTGCCCCGGTAAAGAAAATCCCAGCGAAAATTAAAAGCCGCCTGATAATTATTTTAAACATAAAACAATTATAAAGCGGCGCGGTTGATTGTCAACCAATAATATTTATATAGTTTACATTAGCGACAGGCGGTTACATCGCCGCTGGAGATTTTTTGCATTATTCCGGAATCCTTGCGGATTAAGAGCGCCCCGTCGGAATCCAGGTCCACCGCCTGGCCCTCGATGTGCTTACCCTGGTAATCAACCTTCACCCGGCTGCCTAAGGTCAGGGCAAAACTGCGCCATTTATTAATAATCTCCTCTGCCCCCTTTTCCTGAAGAAGAAAATAATTGTTTTCCAGCGTACGCAAAATCTCCCCCAGTAAAACCACCCGCCTGACCTCTTGAGCCAGCTCCTGCTTCAACGCAGTAGCCTGAGGCAGCAATGATTTTTTGTCATGGTTAACGTTTAAGCCTATGCCGATGACCACAAAATTCACTTTATCCATCTCGGCATTCATTTCCGTCAGAATACCGGCGATTTTTTTATGGTTAACCAGTATGTCATTAGGCCATTTAATCTGCGCTTCCAGATGCAGCAGGCTTTTGAGGGCTTCGCAGATACTGACTGCGCTCATTAAAGTCAACACCGGGCAGGAGGCCGGGGCGATATCGGGCCGCAAAATTAAGGAGAGATAGATACCTTTGTATTTGGGGGACAACCATTCCCGGCCCAATCTGCCGCGGCCCCTGACTTGCGCTTCCGCTAATACCAACGTCCCGCTGGGAGCCCCTTGCATGCCTTTTTGCATTGCCAAATCCATGGTAGAAGATAAATAATCAAAATAGAAAATTTTCTTCCCGATGAATTTAGTATGTAAAGACCTTGAAACTTCAAAATCAAAGAGCCTATCGGGAGCACTGGCCAACCGGTAACCCAGATGCGGAACCGCTTCAATCTCATACCCTAAATCTTTTAATTCTTGGATATGCTTCCATAAGCCCTGGCGGCTGATCCCCAGGTGACGGCTGATCTGGTCGCCGGAAAGATAGTCATGTTTTTTATTTAATAGTTCGAGAATCTTTTCTTTCACCCTGCTCTCCCTTTCCTTCCTGCCCGTTCGCACGGGCAGGGTTCATCTTTTTTTAAGATACTCCTCAAATTTGCCCCAAAAGGGATCGACGCGGGGGTGCTCTAATGCATAATCCTTATTGCCGTCTAAAATCCGCATCCCGCAGGATTGACGGGTTACTTCCCCGACAACACTGGCAGGAATTCCGGCAGTATTTAAAGCCTGGACAATAAGTTTGGCCTTTTGCGGACAGGCGGTAGCTAAAAGCGTGCCTTCGCTGATCGACTTATAAGGATCAAGACCAAAGCATTCGCAAGTCAGCTTAACCTCTTCCTGCAGAATAATTTTCTTTAAATCAATCCGCATGCCTACTTTACTGTGCTGGGCAATTTCAAAAAGCCCGCCCCAGACTCCGCACTCCGTAGCATCATGCATCGCACTCACCCCTCCAACGGAAGCGGCGATTGCGGCGTCTTTAACCGTAGACATTTGGTAAAAAATACGCTGGGCCCGCTTAACAAAAGATTTTCCATATTTATCTTTAAGGGCCTGCGGGAAATAAGCACTCATTAAACCGGTGGTTTCAATCGCCGGACCTTTTGAAATAATAATCGCATCCCCCGGGCGGGCTTGGGGATTAATCAATTCATCCTTTTTGCCTAAACCCAGCATAGTCGCCCCGCCGACCATCGGATAATTACATCCGGCATAACGGGCGGTATGCCCGGTAATCACGCTAATCTTTAATTTCTTGCACTCCTGATGCACTGCCTCCCACATCCTGACCAATTCACTTTGCGTCATCCGGGGAGGAAGATTCAAATCGATCGCCAAATACCGCGGGGCAATCCCGCTGACTGCCACATCGCTGGCAATGATATGTACCGCAAACCAGGCGGCTTTTTCCATGCCTAATTCCTTAGCGATAAAAAATGGGTCTGTCGATAAAACCATTACCTGCCCGCCCAGATCAATCACCCCAAAGTCTACCCCATTTTGCGGACCGACCAGGATTGATTTATCGCATTTACCTAAACGGCGATAGATATGTTGGTTAAAAAACTCAGGATGAATTTTACCTAATTTCGGCAGATTATTTCTCATAAAGCGGGGACATGGCGCGTAATTTTTGCACCACCGGAGGTAATTGTTCTAAA
>JBFZAU010000090.1:0-6595 GCA_041308825.1 Candidatus Omnitrophota bacterium | reverse complement strand
TAAGGACCGGATCGGCATTATCCTGGCCACGGCCTTGGGCCCACACGCCACCACCTTCAGCTTCCTCGATGACATTTTAACCTACGGTGACGGAGCAGTTTCCCCGACGCTATTCTCACACTCCGTGCATAATGCCGCGGCTTCCTACATCGCCTTAAACCTGCAAACCCGCGGCCCCACGCTGACGATGACCCAGTTTGCCGATTCCTTCCAACAGGCAATTATCCTGGCAGAATCATGGTTAAACGAGAAGAGGTGCGACTTCATTTTAGTTGGCACCGTTGACCAGGTGGGCAAAGTTATGGAATACATCTGCAGCCAAAAATTAAACCTTGCCTCCGACGGCAAAATTCAACCTTTTCACTGCGCCAAAAACCCGCAAGCCGCCCCCGGCGAAGGCAGCGCGTTTTTTCTGCTGGCCAATGACCCCAAATATAAAAAATACTGCGCAATCTCCGGCCTGCCGGATGAGGCCCAAAACGCCGACCTTTATATTTTGGATAGCGACGGTATCTGCGGCAGCGAAGAGCCCTACCGCCGCCTGAACCGCCAAACCCCCCTTGCCGCTTACGCGCCGGTTTTTGGCAGTATGCTCACCTTAAGCAGTTTCAGCGCCCTGGTTGGCGCCTTAACCATCAAGAACCAGAAACTTTATCCCAACCCGGTCACCGACAACCCGCACCAACTCAATATTTTAACCGCCGATCATATTTTTTCAGTTCACAAGATCGCTTGTTTGCGGTATAATTGTAGCCAAGAGGAATTAATCATCCGGCTGTTTTAACCTGTCCGCGCTAACTTAAAAAGCGGGCCCAAGCAAGGAGGCAAAGGTCATGAACAAAAGCGAGAAGCTGATCAATGACCTGGGAATGCAGGTAGTCAAGCTCTGCATTGTCCTGGGGATCATGTTCCTGTTTAGGTTTTTAGTTTCCAAAGTTTTAGTGCTTGATAAGAATGAATTCTTTAACACCGGCTTAACCGTGATGGATGTCGCCATCGGCGCGGTGAATGCCATCATTCTGGTATTTCTGATGAAATTCGGCCTGCACCTGGACCGCAATTACGAGCTGATTAATTTCCCCAAAGCGATGAAGATCGGCAAATGGATCGTGATCTTAAGCACCTCGATTGTCGCCTACAAAATATATTACCGCATCGCCAAACACATCTTACGGCGCCGTGAAATCGACAGCTACCATGTCGGATTTCTGATTATCAGTTTACTGATTTTAGCGCGGCTGGCGGTATTACTCTTTACTAACATGGATAAAATTACCGATCTATTCGTCGGTAAGATTAAGCTTGTGTTAAGGGAACCAGAGGTTGAACCTGAAGAATTGATAGCCGAAGATAAAGCCCCCAAATGCACCGGGTGCGGCAGAAAAATCAAAGAGAACGAAACATTCTGCTCCCAATGCGGTACTAAGGTAGCTTAAAAAACAGCGGCCGATAGCCGATAGACTACGGGCGATAGGCAAGGAGTGAATTTTAAGCCACTCCATCGACCATCGTCCATCGACCTGCGAATCTTAAGCCAACATCGACCATTTTATTATTCTTCATTAAATGCAATTAGACTCAAAAACAGTAGAAGCTAAACTCATCCGGCAGATTGCCGCTATTCTTGCGATTGATAACCAAAAGATAAAACCGGAAGTTCCCCTGCATACTTTAGGAATGGATTCCTTAAGTTTTGTGGAACTTCTGGTTTTTATCGAAAAAGAGTTCCAGATCAAATTAATGGATTCAAGCCTGCAAGCCGAAGACTTTAAAACTATTCGATCGCTCTGTGCGCGCATCTGCGCTCAATAGTATGAAAAGATATCTCACCGGCATCGACTGGATAGTCAACTCAATTGATTACACCGGCAAGGTGCAATCCGGGATCGGCAACCATTCGGAAGTCGTTCTGGAGTTAAAAAACACGCCGCATGATAAATTGCTGGAAGAACAACTCTACAACTTTATCCAAAAAATTCCGCTCCTGCACGGCTATACCGGCCGCGCACTGAATCTCTGCCCTTACTGGAAAGCCCCCGGCAACAAAAAAATGCTCCCTTTTTGGGTCTATACCGTAAACGTGGAGGATGATTCTCAATACTTAGCCCCCCTGGCCGGCTTGGTCAACGCCCCCTTTAAAAATAAGAGGGAGCATTTGATCTTTACCCTGGTCAACACCGGCCAAAGAAGTTTTCTGGGGATGGTCTTTGACCACCGCATTCTGGACGCCAAAGGAGCGGAGGCATTCCTGAATCTCTTTCAGCAGTATTATCAGAACCGCAAAATGCCGGAGATTGCTGCAAGCAGTCCGCACCACCTAAACCGCTGGAGGGAAAAATTATTAGCCGGCCGCATGGTCAACCGGTTTCTCTTAAACCTGGCTAAAACCCCCAACCGCACTTTAGCACTGAATTTAAAAAGCGAACCGGCCAGGTTTGCAACTGTCCACTTAAACAGCCTTAAAGCCAAGCGTTTTACCGACGCTGCATTTACTAAAGCCGGATACCTGATGCTCATGCCTTATGCCCTGGCTAAAACAATCCAGATTATGCACGGCATTTTTCAGGAAAAAAATGCCCCGGGTGATTTTTACCTGATCCCGGTGCCGATGGATACCCGCACCCAGGAGGAGGCGCAAAAAAAAGTACTTTTTAATCATTTTTCATTTTTTATTTTTAAAATCCCCGCCGCCCAAGCCGGCGACCTGGGCTATCTTTTAACCGAAATAAAAAAACAGATGTATGATCAGGTTAAGGCCGGGCTCCCGGAGGCGATTACCAATGCCGGTTTACTCCTGCGCATTGCCCCGTTAGCGCTGACGGATTTCTTTCTCCGGCTGCTCTCTAAAAAACACTTTGCTTCATTTTCTTTCTCTTTCTTAAATAACGCCTGCCAACAGTCTAAGCTCCTCGAATATAAAGTTGAGAACATCTTCCACTTACCCCGCACCCCCAAGCCTCCCGGATTAGGCATTTACTTCAATCAATTCGAGGACAAGTTAAATATTACGCTTTCGTATTTCGACGGCCTGCTTAGCGGCCCACAGGTAAAACAAATTACCGACAGCCTTAGCGCCATTGCCGATGAAGAGTAAAAATATTTTTTGCGATCTGCTGGTTGCCGGTGCAGGCATCTCCGGGATTGCCGCGGCAGTTGCCGCCAGCCGCCAAGGCATATCTACCGTCCTGATTGAAAAAAATAATTTTTTAGGGGGGCTGGCCGTTGACTGCCGCCACCGCTATATCTGCGGGTTATATCCGAAAAACACCGGCATCGCCGGGGAGATTATTTCCAGCTTAAGGAAACTTAACCCCCAAAATCGCTTCACCACCCTGGGAAAACTTCCGGTATTTTATTGCCGACCGCAGGACTTAAAAACCACCCTGCATAAGCTCATTGCGCAGGAAAAACATTTACGGGTTTTTTATCATTCTCAGATCACCCGGGTTGAAAAAAGAGGGGCTGTTATTACATCGCTTCAGGTTCAGGGCAAATCAGGCCGGCTTAACTTCGCCCCCAAAACAGTAATCGATGCTACCGGCAGCGGCTGCGTAATCAAACTCAGTAAAGCCAAATACCGCCTCACCCCCTTAAAAACCCGGCCCCTGGCCGGATTCACCTTTGAAATCACCGGAATAAAAGACCAAAATAGTTTATTACCGATTAAGATTCCTTATCTTCTAGCTGGAGCGGCCAACCGAAAAAAACTCCCGGCTTACCTTAAATTTACGAATTTTTATTATGCTCAAGACAGAAAATCCGGAACGATTAAACTAAATCTACCTGCTTCAAATTGTTTCCGGGGCACGGCAGCGACAAAGCACTATTGCACCCTGGTTTATTCATTACTGCGTAAAAATTTACCGGAATTCAAAAACTCACGGATTAGCCGCATTTCTGCGATGGTCCATGAACGGGAAGGTTTACGCTTGCTGGGTAAACACATCCTCACCGAAAAAGAGGTACTCGGCGGTAAAAAATTTCCCTCGGCCGCAGCCAGAGGCTATTGGCCGATTGAATTCTGGGGCCAAAAGCTGGGCCAAAGGATCAGCTATTTAAAACCCGGTCAATTCTATGAGATCCCGCTTAATTGCCTTAAATCCGTTAATCTGCATAACCTGATGGCTACCGGTAAATGCCTATCCGCAACCTCACGGGCCTTAGCTTCAACCCGGGTAATGGGAACCTGTATTTATTTAGGGGAGGCAGCCGGAAATCAAGCGGCAAAATTAATTGCAATTCCGGGGACACATTACTTAATTCATATCCGGGGACACATTACTTAATTCGAATTAAGTAATGTGTCCCCCGATTAGCTTCTAATCTCCGTAATCTTAATAAAAAAATGAAAATACTTTTAATTAATCCATCCGGTTCAAATTGGGTAGAAGGGATGCCTGACCGCACGAACCTGGCGATCCGCCTGGCGCCGATCGGTATCCTCTCAATCGCCGCCTGTCTTTTATCCAAAGGCCACCGGGTAAAAATTTACGACGCGCAAAATCCGCCGGTAAGCATTCATCAAGCTAAAATTATCGCCTGTATCAACGAATTCAAACCTGACCTGATCGGCTTTAGCGCAGTCACCTCTAATTTTCTCAACGCTTATGCCTTAACCGAAACGATCAAAAGCCAATTTCCCCAAATCAAGATTGTTTTCGGCGGAGTGCATGTTTCAGCGCTCAAAGAAAGCCTCCGGGAAAAATTCCCCCTGATTGATTATTTGGTTTGCGGAGAAGGAGAGGAGGCAATGGCGCGCTTAGCCTGCGGCTGCCAGCCGGAAACTGTTTTAACTGATTTAGACACCCTGCCTTTTCCGGCATACTCATTACTCGAAGGCTTCCCTAAACGTTTTGACGGCCCGCTGTTTAACTACCCGGCTGCTCCGGTAGCCTCAATCATCTCCAGCCGTGGCTGCGTTTACCAATGCACCTACTGCGACCGCTCGGTTTACCGGCAGAGTTTTCGCTTTAACAGCGCTCCATACCTTTATGATCAAATGCGCTATTTAAAGAAGGATTTCGGGGTCAGGCATATTTTTTTCTACGACGATCTGTTTACCTTCAAGAGGGAAAGGATCGTCGAGCTCTGCCGCCTGCTTAAAAACAAACCGCTGGGTATGACCTTCAACTGCTCCGCGCACCTCAACCATCTTGATAGCGGATTGCTTAAACTTTTAAAATCCGCCGGTTGCTGGATGGTGAGTTTAGGTATTGAATCAGGCTCCCCGGAAATCTTAAAAAGGCATAAAACTAATGCTGACCCGCAAGGCTTTAAAGCCGCGGTTGATAAAATTCACAGCGCAGGCTTACGGGCAAAAGGCCTTTTTATCATGGGCCTGCCCGGTGAAACAGAGGAGACCATCCAAACCACCACCCGCTTTATTGATGAGCTTAAGCTTGATGATATGAATATGACCAAATTCACCCCGTTCCCCGGCTCGCCGATTTATAAAGATATCCGGCAGGAGGGTGAGTTTGAAGAAAAGTGGGAGCTGATGAACTGCCTTAATTTTGTTTTTGTCCCCAAGGGGATTGCCTCAAAAGCGCGCCTGGAATATCTCTATAAACAGTTCATCCGGCAATTCTATACCAGCAAATCCTGGATCCTTAAATTTACCCCGCTTTGTTTTTCATCTCCTGACAGCTTTCACCGCCTCATCCTGAATCTGCCGGCATTTTTAAAAATAAAAAACACTTTTATTTCCGGGGACACATTACTTAATTCGATATCCGGGGACACATTACTTAATTCAAAACAGAATGGCGAATTAAGTAATGTGTCCCCCGAATACGGATTGAGGATTCTGTTGGTTAAGCCGCATGCCCAGCTGCTGGTCCCGATCAGGTTACAGGAGGGGTTCCTGCACCTTGAGCCGTTGGAACTAGAGATCGTTGCCGGCGGCCTAAGCCCGCAGGAGCAGGTAAGAATCCTGGATCTGGGCCTGGAGAAAAAAGACCAGTTCGGCATCTTCGAAAAAACCGTTAAAGACTGGCAACCGGATATCATCGGCTTTACCGGCTACAGCACCAATCTTTCGGCAATTAAGAAGCTGGCGCAGATCGCCAAAGACACTAACCCTCAAATCCTCACCATTGCCGGAGGCATTCATGCTACCTTATTACCCAAAGATTTTGCCAATAGCCAGGTTGATATTATCGTGCGCGGAGAAGGGGGCACGGCCTTAAAAGAGATTGTCCGGCGCTTTAAAGCTAAGGAACCGTTATTTTTCGGGGAGGCAGTACTTTCCACCCGGGAGCCGGAGTTTGCCGCAAAAGCCGCGCAGCCTCCTCCGGAATACCCGGCAATTGAAAAAATCCCCAAGCCCCGCCGGGAGCTGGTCCAGCGGCAGCGCTATTTCTGCGTCTGGACCTCAAGCGATACCGGCAGGTTAGAAACTCTTTTCCCGCAGGTCGCCAGCCTGCGCACATCGATCGGCTGCGCATTTTCCTGCTCATTCTGCGTTATCCCTCATCTGATGCACCGTAAATACCTGCAGCGTGAACCGGAGGATTTAGTGAATGAACTAGCAGGATTAAAAGAAAAATATATTTACTTTCTGGATGATGAGATGTTCTTAAACGCCGAACGCTGC
>JBFZAU010000089.1:0-5248 GCA_041308825.1 Candidatus Omnitrophota bacterium | reverse complement strand
GCCGGTAAATTCATTGCGCAGTCTTTTATACTGCCCGAATAAAAATCCGATTTCGCGGCCGCCAACTCCAATATCGCCTGCCGGGACATCGGTATTCTGCCCGATATGCCGGGAAAGCTCGGTCATAAAACTCTGACAGAATTTCATTACTTCATGATCTGACTTTCCTTTAGGATCAAAATCTGAGCCGCCTTTGCCGCCGCCCATCGGTAAAGTTGTAAGCGCATTCTTAAAAACCTGCTCAAAAGCCAGAAATTTTAATATCCCTAAATTTACGCTGGGATGAAAACGTAATCCGCCCTTATAGGGACCGATAGCACTGCTCATCTCAATACGGAAACCACGGTTAATTTGCATTTCTCCTTGGTCATCAAGCCAGGGAACACGGAAGATAATCGTTCTCTCCGGTTCAATCATCTTTTCCAGGATCTTAGCTTTTTGATATTTAGGATTTTTTTCAATAAAAGGCATGACCGACTCTACGACTTCCCTCACCGCCTGATGAAACTCCGTCTCACCTGGATTCCTCCGAGCCACTAACTCCATAAACTCTTCGATTTTCTTAGACATCACTATTCTCCTTTTCTAGAAAGCTGGTCGATTATTGCCTTAGCTGCTTTCTTAGCCATTCCCATCGCTTCAATTACCGTACCTTCTCCGCCGACAATGTCTCCTCCGGCAAAAACACCTTTGATGGAGCTTTCCATGCTTTCAGGGTCCACAATGACATCTGAATATTTATCGGTTTTTAATTCCGGCGTAGCATTAATTAAGATCTGATTAGCTTTTAAACCTACGGCAATCACAGATAAATCGCACTCCAGCTCAAATTCGCTTCCTTCAATAATCACCGGCCTTCTCCTGCCTGAAGCATCCGGCTCTCCTAATTCAGACTTAAGACAGATCAGTTTTTTGACAAACCCCTGCGCATCCCCGATAAACTCTTTAGGCTGAACTAAAAATTCAAATTTTATCCCTTCCTCCCGGGCATGTTCAATCTCCAGGCGCCTGGCCGGCATCTCCAGCTCCGTGCGCCGGTAGATAACCGTAGTATTTAACGGCAGGCCGTTTATTTTCTGCAGCCGTAAAGCCACCCTGGCCGCATCCATCGCGGTATTGCCGCCGCCGACAATCAAAACATTCTTGCCGATATTCACCGGGGTGTGGAATTCAGGAAATTTGTAAGCCGACATTAAATTAACCCGGGTCAAAAATTCGTTGACCGAATAAATATTGCAGAGATTCTCACCGGGGATACCTAAAAATGACGGCACCCCCGCCCCGAGGCCCAAAAATACAGCCGCGTAACCTGCGTTAAACAATTCTTTAACCGTCTTGGCTTTACCCACCAAGTAATTAGTAATAAAATTAACCCCTAATTTTTTAAGGTAATTTATCTCAAAATCCAGGACATCCCAGGGCAGCCGAAAAGGCGGGATGCCGTATCTTAAAACCCCCCCGGTTTTATGCAGGCTTTCAAAGATATCCACTTTGACCCCTTTACGCGCCAGCTCCCCGGCACAGCATAGGCCGGCCGGTCCGCTGCCAACTACCGCTACTTTAAATTTAGAAAATTTTGCTTCTTTCTCAAGAGGAACGTCTAAATTATTATTTTTACCATAATCCCCGACAAAACGTTCCAGAAAATGTATATTGATAGCCTGCTCCGAAGCAAAGGGCGAACCTTTTTTGGTCAGAATGCATTCTTTACGACATTGATATTCGGCCGGGCAAACCCGACCGCAAATGGAAGGAAAATTGCTTTTTTGGCGGATTGTAAAATACGCCGATTGGTAATCTTTTTGCGTAATTTGATAAATAAATTTTTTGATATCGATGCCGACCGGGCAACCGCTGATGCATAGCGGATTTTTACACTGCAGGCAGCGGGAGGCTTCCGACAAAGCCTCTTCTTCAGTATAGCCCTGAACAACTTCATCGAAATTACCCGCCCTGATTTGCGCGGGGGCCTCTTTAACTTTTACCGGTTCTTTCTTCATGGATTTTATGCTTTCGGAAAAAGATTGCAGATATGTTTTTCCTGAAGGCTATATACTTTATTCCTCTTTTCAAGTTCTTCCCAATCAACCCCGGCTCCGTCAAAATCCGGTCCGTCAACACAGCTGAATTTCACCTCACCGCAAACGCTGACCCGGCAGCAACCGCACATACCGGTAGCATCCACCATCAGCGCGTTAAGTGAAACCAAGGTTTTAGTATTGTATTCCTTGCTGACCAAAGCTACTCTTTTCATCATCGGAATCGGGCCTACGGAATAAATCAAATCATATTTATCTTTACTCAAAAGCTCCTTCAGCATGTCAGTGGTAAAGCCTTTTTGGCCGTAAGAGCCGTCATCGGTCATAACATAAATCTGATCGGATGCGCTTTTAAGCTCCGTTTCTAAAATTAAAAGATCTTTGTTCCGGGAACCTAAAATAGTGGTAATCCGGTTGCCGGCTTCCTTCAGCGCCCGGGCAACCGGAAGGATTTCGGCAATCCCCACTCCTCCGCCGACTAAAATTACTTTACCGTATTTCTTGATTTCAGTAGGGTGCCCCAAGGGGCCCACTAAAGAATAGAGCGATTGGCCAATATTCAGCTGGCCTAATTTTTTGGTGGTAAAGCCTGCCTCCTGGAACATCAGCGTAACTACTCCTTGAGCTTTATCCGTATTAACCAGGGTTAAAGGGATCCTTTCCCCTTGTTCGCTGGCCATTAACATCACAAACTGGCCGGGTAAAGCTTTAGAGGCAATATCCGCAGCCTGGATATCCAGCTGGGTAATCCTGACCCCGCCGACATCGTTAATAATTTTTTTATTGATTATTTTCATATCTGATTTTGCCTAATTTTTATGCAGTAAGCAATAAAAAAAAGACGGCCGAATCACTATCCGGACGTCTCTGTCCTAAGCGCTTTTTGAGTAAATCTTGAGTATATTATTACCGATTAACACCTTTGTCAAGCCTTAAATTTCAGATTGTTCCAACTCTACCAAGCCGCCTTTAAACGGGGCAATTACCCGTTTAAGGATTCCGCAAAGATAAGCCATTAAGATTCCGTAATTAGTGATTGCTACTTTAGCCCGGGCAGCTTTTTCTATCCGATGCATAATTTCGGCCCGATTAACCATACAGCCGCCGCAGGAAATAATTAACTTATACGGGCTTAAATCTTCCGGAAAATCCCCTCCGGCAGTGACCTCAAAATGTAAATCCTTTTTAGTGTAGTTTAAGAGCCAGGTAGGAATCTTGGTGCGCCCGATATCCTCCGGTTGGACATGATGGGTGCAAGCCTCGGCAATCAAAATTTCATCACCGTCTCTGAGGGTTTCTAAAGCTTTAACCCCGCGAATATAAGCATTCAAGTCCCCTTTATGCCTGGCAAAAACGGTGGAAAATGAAGTTAGCGGAATATCCTGCGGCAATTTAGCCGCTACATCTTCGAAAACCTGCGAATCCGTAATCACTAAACGGGGATTTTCTTTTAAGCTTTTGAGACAATCCAGCAATTCCGTTTCCTTGGTTACAAAAGCTACCGCATTATTATCTAAACAATCGCGCATAACCTGCACTTGAGGCAAAATGAGGCGCCCTTGAGGCATCGCGCTGTCAATCGGACAGACTAAAACAATCACGTCTTTAGGATTAATAATATCCCCCACCAAAGGAATCGGCGACCAATGGCCGGGGACCATCGCCATAAGTTTATTTTTCAGCTCATCGATTCCCTGTTTAGTTTTAGCGCTTACTTTAATAAAAGGCAATTTATTTTTTTCCAGGTATTCTTGCGCCTGGCCGGCGGGTAAATCCGATTTATTGATTACGAACAAAAACGGCAATTTTTTATTCCGGAATACCTCGATCAACTCCTCTTCAAATTTATCGATGACCGTATCCGGAGTAACCACGATTAACCCTAAGTCGGTTTTTCGTAAAACCACCAGTGTCCGCCTGATCCTCTCTTCACCCAAAATCCCCGTATCATCAATACCGGCGGTATCAATTAGCATACACGGGCCAATCGGCAGGATCTCCATTGCCTTATATACCGGATCAGTGGTAGTCCCGGGAACCTGTGAAACAATCGCCGCCTCCTGCCCGGTCGTGGCGTTAATCAAGCTGGATTTACCCGTATTTCTCTTACCGAATATCCCGATATGCAGTCGGTTGCTGGCCGGAGTCTTAAACATGTAAATAAACCTTTCCTTCTTTTAAAGTATCCCCTCTTGAGTAATCAATAAACCTTCCCATCTCTTTAGCCATCGTCTCCATGCAAAAATTACAAGCGCCTACCGGTTCATCTACACATCTCTTCTGCGGATATATTTCATAAAGTCGCCTATAGGGCGGCGGGGTAAAATTCGGCATTAAGACATTCGCACCGCATTTAAGACCATCAGGCCGGTAATCCTGATCCAGACTTCCTAAAGCAGTAGTCGCCGGCATATGCGCATTTTTAGTAACAATGCGGGCCAAAGCAATAGTTTTTAGGGTAAGCTCAACATCCCCTCTTGGGCTGCCGGCAAATTGGCTTTGCGGATGCGGAATAAAAGGGCCGATGCTAACCATATCGAAATCGCCGCGCTTAAAAAATATAATGTCTTGAGCGATATGCACTAGGGCTTGATTAGGCAGACCGATGATGTTTCCTGAACCAACCTGATAGCCTAATGCCTTTAAATCATTAAGGCATCTTATTCTATTATCAAAACTCATACCGCTGTGCATTGACTCATAATGGTCTTTATCCGAGCTCTCTATCTTCAGCAGATAACGGTCAGCCCCGGCTTGACGCCAAATCCTATATACATCCCTACCCTGTTCTCCCAGGGAAAGAGTAAGCGCCAGATTAAACCTGGATTTTATTTCCGCAATAATATCTTTTAACCATGAAACATCTAATCCCTCATCTTGTCCGGATTGCAAAACTAAGGTTTTAATATTACAGGATACCAAAAAATCTACTGCTTTGACCAGCTCATCTTTACACAAACGATAACGCTTAAGCTTATGGTTTAATTTATTCAATCCGCAATAAAAACATTCTTTAGTGCAAAAACTGGATAACTCAATAATCCCTCTTAAGATAATGCCGTCGCCGCAAAACTTTTTTCTGATGCTGTCGGCAAAAGAAAATAATTCATTTAATTCTCCCGGCTTACTTAGGGCTAAAACCTGCTCTAAATCTTCAGGCTCCGGGATTTTGGCATCATAAATTCTGTTTAACAGCTTGTTTATGTCAA
>JBFZAU010000088.1:0-3053 GCA_041308825.1 Candidatus Omnitrophota bacterium | reverse complement strand
ATGAAAAAATTTAAATTACCCGCCTCGCCGCAAATCGGCGATTTGTTAACCGCGCTGGAAGAGGCGCAAGCTATCGGAAAGATTAAGAATAAACAGCAAGCCTGGCAACTGGCCGCCAAGCTGGTTAAATCCCGCAGATGAAAAAATTTATTATAATTGCCGCCATCCTGCTTTTGATCTTTTCGGCGGCGAGCGTTTATATCAATAAAGTACTCATTCCGAAAAAATTCAAAGCCCTGCTGGTCGATGCGTTGATCGAACAGACCGGTAAGCAGGTTTCCTTAAAATCCCTGGAGTTTAGTATTTTTAGAGGGTTGATTTTAAAGGACCTGGTGATTATCGACGCAGGAGAGGTAATTTTAAGCGTCCGCCAGGCCAACTGCCGGATCTTTATCTGGCCGATTTTCAAAAAACAGATCATTATTCCCAGCATTAAGCTTTCTGCCCCGTATGTTTTACTTAAACGCAAGGCGGATCAAAGTTTTAACCTGCAGGATATTTTTACCCCTAAAACACCCGCCGATAAAAAATCGGATTTTAATCTGGCAATTTTTAAATTGGTGATTACCAACGGTAATCTTACTTTTCAGGATGAGACCCTGGCTGTTCCGTTAAGCAAAGAGATTAAGAATATCCAGCTTAACCTGGCTTTGGGGTTGCCGGTAAAATTTAAGTTTCAGCTCTCCGGCCAGCTGGCGAGTGATCCTGCGGTTTTAATTAATGCCTCCGGAAATTACAAAATCATTAGCAATGAATTAAAAGGTAACCTGAGCCTGAAAGGCTTATCCGCCGGGGAATTTGGCGCTTATTACCCCGGCTGGGGGGAGGCATTTTCCGGATTAATTGATTTGGCGGCCCAATTTGACCTTAAGAACCGGCTGCTGCAGGTTAATTTGTCCGCTGGCGGGCAAAACCTGACTTTTAAGAAAAATACTTTGACCGCTAAATTAAATTCCAGCCTGCAGAGTAAAATTGATTATAACCTGGAGAGTAAAAAGCTTGAGTTTAACGGAACTTGCGATATCGCGCAGGCGGATCTGGAGGGGCTGGAGTTTTTAAACCAGGTCAAAAACCTGCACGGTAAGTTCGTTTTTAACCAGCGTTCCTTAGTCGCCGATAGTATCCAAGCGGATTTATTGGGTTTACCCTTTGAGATCAACCTGGGAATTAAAGATTTCAGCACCAAAGTTTGGAATATCAGTACGAATTTTGATTTAAGCATTTTGCCGGCAGTGGCCAAAGATAAATTCAAAATTTCCTGGCTTAACTCTGCCGCCGGCCAAGCCGCCTTATTGATCAAAATCCATCCTAATGATTCCGGAGGCTGGGCAGTGCAGGGGGATTTAAATATCACCGGCGCCAACCTGAAGTTGGACAATCTGCTTGGCCCGCTGGAGGAGGTTTTCGGCAGTTTGGCTTTTAGCCAGCAGGGTTTAAACTGGCAGGAGACCCGGTTTAAATATCAGGGGATCAATTACCAGAGTAACGGCTCGCTGCTTGATTTTAACCGCCCGCAGGTTAAATTGAAATTATTTTCCGAAGGGCTCTCGGTGGCCGCCGATTTTGATCTTGCCGGGCAGCTGATCAAGTTGAATCAGTTACAGGGAAAATACCTGGATACCCAGTTTTCCTGCCGCGGAGAGATTGATCGTACCCAGCCCGCTAATCCTCATTTGGATTTAACCGGCAATCTCATTTTGGAGTTAAGCAACCTGAATAAAATATTGGCTAAGCAATACCCCGGGATAATTAAGCTTGCGCCAAGCGGTAAGGTCGATACCGATTTCCGCTTAAACGGCCGGTTAGGAGATTTTAAAAATTGTTTTTTAAAGATCAGCTCTACCGCCGGCAGTTTTTCGGTATACGGCTTGACCGCCACGGATTTTGCGCTGAATTATTTGCAGGAGGAGGGGGTTGCTAAAATTCCTACCGCTTACCTGACTTTTTATGACGGGGTAATCCAGGGTGCGGCGGGGATGAACCTGAATACCGCGGATTTAATTTATCAGCTGCAGCTTCATGCCAGCGGGATCAACCTGGCTAAGCTTAAAAATGATACCGTTTCGAAACAGAAGGATATTGCCGGAATCTTCCTCGGCCAGCTTAAGGCTACCGGCGCAGGAGCCAACCTTGACCGGTTGGAAGCCGCAGGCGATTTTGCGGTCACTCATGGCCGGCTGGGGGAGTTGAATTTATTGCAGGGTTTAGGTAAACTGCTTTTGGCCCGCGACCTGGGCAAGATCGAGTTTACGGAATGTTCCTGTTCATTTTCGGTCAAGGATAAATTTATTTCTACCGATAGGTTTAAATTACACAGCCTGATTGTTAATTTGTCCGGGCCGGTAAAAATCGGTTTTGACCAATCTTTAGCCGGAAATCTGGATGTAGAAATCTTAAATGAGATGGTGCCTTTAGACGGGACATTTAAAGATGTGACCACCGCGATTGTCGGCCGCGGCGGCAGATTCGGAGTGATTAAATTAGGGGGAACCCTGGGGGAGCCGAAGTATTCTTTTAAAACGGCCGTGGGCAATATTATTCAGGGTATCACCAGCATGATTTTCAAAAAATAACTTTTAAAAATATTTTTTGCGAGTAAAATGGAGGTATGATGATGAGAAAAAAGATTTTGCTTGATGAAAAGGATATTCCGAAACAGTGGTATAATCTGGCTGCGGATTTGCCTACTCCCCTGCAGCCGCCGCTTGCCCCTGACGGCTCTGTTTTAAACCCTAAGATGCTGGAGCGGGTTTTTCCTGCTAACATTGTTGAACAGGAGATTTCTACCTGCCGCTGGATCGATATCCCGCAGGAGATTCTGGAGATTTTGACTATTTGGCGCCCGGCGCCGTTACGCCGGGCTTTGGCCTTAGAGAAATATTTAAAGACCCCCGCGCGGATCTATTATAAGGATGAAAGCACCAGTCCCGCAGGTTCCCATAAACCAAACACCGCGGTAGCGCAGGCCTGGTATAACAAAAAATTCGGGATCAAGCGCCTCACGACTGAAACCGGAGCCGGACAGTGGGGCAGTGCCTTAGCCTTTGCCTGTA
>JBFZAU010000087.1:0-13481 GCA_041308825.1 Candidatus Omnitrophota bacterium | reverse complement strand
TTAAAACTCTACACTATAGGTTGTAGGAAGAGCTTATCCGCTAAGCAAGAGACTTGCAGGACTCCCGGATGACTAATTCCGCAGGAAGCAGAATTTTTTTGGTTGATTTTTTGCCTGCGCTAATCAGGCGGTTCAACTCTTTAACGCTCTCTTCAGCCATCTTGATCAACGGCTGGCGAACGGTCGTTAAGCCCACCGGCCCGTAAAGCCCGGAAGGATTATCGTCAAAACCTACGATTGATAAATCATTCGGAATGTTCTTACCTAACTCCCGGGCTACCGCCATCACCTCCAGCGCCATGGCGTCGGAAGCCACAAAAACCGCAGTCGCTGGATCGGCCGCTTTGATTAATTTTTCCGCAGCCCCCCGGGCAGCCCCCCGAGAATAATCGGTGTCAAAAATATACTCCGGCCTAATTTTAATGCTGTTTTTTTCAAGCGCCCGCTTATAACCTTCCAGGCGTTTGGCCGCGGCCTGCGTCATCACATCCCCGGTGATGTGAGCGATTTTTTTATGCCCCAGCTGGATTAAATAATTAACCGCATTCTCCGCTCCCCCGGCATTATCAATCGCAATGCAGGAAACATCCAGGTCATCAACATAATAATTAATCACTACGGAAGGTATGCCTTTGGCCAAGCTGTCTTCTAACTGGGCACGGTTGCCGATAATATCTGAAAAGATCACCCCTCCCACCCCGCGTAAGGACAGCGGAGTGCGTGCGTCCGTCAGATGCAGCAACAAATCAAGTTTTAAAACTTCACACATCGTGCCTACGCCGCGGATTAATTCCAGGGCATAAAATGAATAGAATACGCCTTCATAGCGCGGAATAACCAAAGCCACGACGTTGCTTTTACCGGTTGCCAAGCGCTGGGCGAAAATGGAAGGGGAAAACTTCAGGTCCTTAACCGCTTTCATTACTCTTGAGCGATTAGCTTCTTTGACCGTGCCGATTTTATTAATTACTCTGGAAACGGTAGTAATCGATACGCCACTGGCGCGGGCGACATCGATAATCGAGGAATTCTTGGAAGGAGCTTTTTTAGTACGTGTCATAATATCCTAGATTTCAAAAACCTGCCGAATCAATAAACGGCTGATAAATTATTTAACCTGATCCCCGATTTTAAAAGAAGTATTCATTTTCTTAATATCGCAGGCAGAAATGCTGGCCCGGGTCTGAATCACCCCGACCGTACCGATCATTTTTGCGTTACGATAAACATTAAAGGTGTCCCCGACCTTGGTGCCTGCGGCAGAGCCCAGATCGATCACCACAAAATTACTGTCTAAATTGACGGCCAGAATCTTGCCGGGATATTCCTGAACCGTCGCGCTGCTTTTATCGGTCGCCGGATTTGAGCGGACCACGATTGCCGGCAGCTCTACCGATTCGGCAGGCAGATCATTTGGCGCCTGACCGCTTTTAATCGCATCCAGCTCATTCTTTAAAGCATCCACCTTGGAGATTTTATCGGTCAACATCGTTTCCATTTCATTTAAACGTTTCTCCACCGTAGATTTATCCCCTTGCAATTCAACGACCCTTTTATCCAAAACTTCTTTACGGCTGACCAAGCTCTTTAGTTGCCGGCTTAAAATATTATTTTCAGCGCGTAAAGTTTTTAAAGACTCCTGGATCGCCACCTTATCATTTCTTTCCCGCACCACCTCCTGCGACATGCTGTCCAGGAGCTTCTGGTTGTAATCAAGCTGCCTTAAGAGGTCTTTCTTTTCATTGCGTAAACTATTGAGATCCAGCTCTAAGACCCCTTTTTCCCTCAGCAAGGCCTCATTGCTGATTTGCAGATTATTCAGCTCCGTCTGAATACCGGATAACTGAATTTCTAAATCGGTTTTAGACCTGAGCACATTACCCCAATAGGCATCGGTATTTTGAGGAGTCGGTGCGGGGGCAGCTGGGGACAATGCGGGGGCAGCTGGGGCTGGACGAGCCTCCTGGCTCTTTTGCTTTAACTTTTCGATTAATTCATCCCGGGAGCGGGAAACCAGCTCAAGCTTTTTCTGCAGCTCGCCGATCTCCTGATTGACCCTGTCCCTTTCGCTTTCCGTAGCACCCAGCTTATCATAAGTATCCTTTAAATCCTTTTCCAGCTTATTGGCCTTGCTGACTAAAGCGGTATTTTCATTCTTAAGGTCATTGCTCTCCCGGATCAGCTTTTGCTGCTGACTGGCTGCTTGCACAAAAAGAAAAAGACAAACAATACAGAAACCGATCAGTCCGATAATAATAAATTTTATTTTTTGCTCCATAATCCCCCCTTATGGCTTTGCCTTAAATATCAGGCAAGCCCTGCCTGCCGGCCGGCAGGCATTGCCTTACGGCTTATAATTGAGCGAACGCTTTCTCTAGGACTAAGCTGGCCGCGCCCATGGCTACGGCATTCTCTCTTAATTGAGAATAAACTATTTTTAGGTTGCTGTTTGATTCCCGAAAAGCCCAATCATTAACCGTATTACGGACCGTCTGCAAAAATTCATCCCCCGCCTCTTCAAAACCTCCGCCGATAACCACCAACTGCGGATTAAGCAAATTGACTAAAAAAGCAACCCTGACCCCTAATCTCTTGGCTGCTTTTTCCAAAGCCTGCAGGGCGACCGGATTTTTAAAACGCGCCGCGGTAAAAATATTTTTCAGATCCAGGTGCTCAATACTGATCGATGCCCCCCATAAAAAATCTTTGGCCTTCTGCGCATCGGCCAGCAAAACCTTTTTGACATCTTCTACAATACCTAAATCCAAATCCCAACGTTTAACAAAGCAGGGCTTAGCAAATTCACAACCGAAGAGATCCTGTTCTTTATAGTTATAAATCGAAACCTCTCCGGCATAACCTTGCGCGCCGCGGTAAAGTTCTCCGTTAATAATCATCCCGCAGCCCACACCCGAAAACATATAAAGAACATTTTTATAGTTATCTTTTAAATCAAACCAATGCTCGCCGAAACAGGCACTGGTTGCGTCATTTTCGATCAAGGTCGGCAGGTTAAACTCTTTTTCCATTAAGCCCCGCAAAGGCAGATCCACCGAGGCATACGTATAATAATGGTCCATCTTCTGCGGCCAGTGGATTGAACCATCCTGTTTATTAATCAAACCGGCAATCCCCACGCCGATCCCTTTGATATTTTCCATATATACTTTAGAGCGCCTTAAAATTTCGCGCACAATATCCAACAGGCACTCCGAAACATCTTTAACCGAAGCTTGCGGCCGGGCAATTTGCGTTTTAGTAATAATGTTGCCCTTTAAATCGATCAGCAGGCCGACCATATTCATCAGGTTTAAACCTACGCCGATGGCATAACCGGCGCGCGGGTTTAAATCCAATAATACCGGGCGCCTGCCTCCTTCAGATACATCCAATTCCTTCTCATAAACCAAATTGAGCTTGATAAAATCATCAATATAATTAGAGATGCTAACCACATTGATCCCCATCTCCTGCGAAATATCCGAACGGCTAATCGGCCCCTGCTTGCGCAGGATCCCTAAAATTTCAATATTACGTTTTTCTTTTTCGCTATAGACTTCTTTTTGTAAATCCGGCGCGCGCATGATAGATGAATATTAGTTTTTACTTTTAAAAACTGCTTAGTATCAATCCTTAAAAATAAATCTTAATTTATTTATCTTATTTATACTACTAAAGAAACCTTAAGTCAAGTATTTTCAAGAGAATCGGTGAATTTATCCTTTTCTCCTGGCAAGCGGAAGGAGGTTTACCGGCAACCGTATGAATCAATAAACATCCAGCATGGTAAATGAGCGATCGACCGCGCCGGCCGGCGAAATAATGACAATATTAATATTTTTAGTCCCGCTGTCGGAATAGGTACCCTGAAAGTTACTTTCGTTTACCCCCGGGGCCGCGCTTCCCAGTTCTCCGCTCCAAAGATACTGCAGGGTAACCTGATTACAACCGCTCTGCGGCATCATCACCGAAGAAGAAACCGTGGCGCTTTGGTTCTTCTCCAATATATAGCTGGTAGAATTCAGCTGGGTTTGATTTTTTTCAGCCAAGGCCGATTCGTTTTTTAAAGTCAAATCCAGAAATGTCTGAAGGTTATAGCTGATCGGTTTATTTTCCTGGATTTCTTTTAATCTTTCGCGCGCCATCGCTACAGTCACCACATATTGGTCAAGCGCATTTTTAATTAATTGCTGATAGAAGCTATCGGCCTGAGGCAAATCACCCTCCCATTGCGCAAGCAATCCCAGCTGATAAAGGCTGGAGATAACCTGGGGGCTAAGCGTTGTTTTGCCGGCAAGTATTCCGAAATACTTTCTAGCTTCGGCAAGATTAGCCGATGAATAAGCATTAATCATCCCCAGTTTATAAACCGCTTCATCAAAATGCCTGGTATCCGGATATTTTTGCGTTAACTCCAGATAGAGCTTCTGCGCATCTTGATAGGCCTGCATTTTTTCTAAGTTAAAGGCGCGCATATAGATTGTGTCCTGATCAAATGCACCCTCCAATCCCATCCCTTCAATTTTGGCATAAATTTGTTCCGCATACCCCATATCATACGGGCCATTAGTTTTATATACAAAAAGATTTGCAATACCAAATAACTCCGGGGCTAATTTTTCAGGAGTAAAAGTTTTAGAAATCTCATCAACATATAAATCATAAATGCTCTGGGCGAGCTCCAGATTCCCCTGTTGGTAAAACCCTTCCGCTGCATTTTTTAACTGCTCCGGAGCCATCTTTTGCGCGGTTAGCCCCGCGATATAAAGTTTATAAATTTCACGGGCTTTCGATTTTTCACCGTAGGTTAATAATTTATCAGCCGCCTCCTTAATTAAATCCAGGTCGGTAGTGGTTTGCGCGTAAGTTTTTAGATCAACAATCAAATTCTCCAGTGCTTCTTGAGCAAAAGCATCCTGCTGGTCATGATGAAACTGCCAGAGTATTAGTCTGCACCTTGGCCTCAGACAATTTGAGCTATCGGCTTGTTCCAGAACCTTTTGAGCATTATCCACTAATTCCTGACGATAAGTGTTACCATTAGCAAAATAATCATCCCAAGATTGTTGTTCTACCAGGTATTTTAACTGTTTATAGCGGACAAAGACCTTGGCGTAGTCCTGACAAAGCGCGGTGGCGCTATCCTGCGCATTAGAGCTGTTTAAGAAATCAACCAGCTCATTATACTGATGGTTATTCAGATAGGTGGCACTCTTATCCAGATTCCCTGGGCAACAATCATCAGCTTTCGGGGTTTCAACCGGTTGCGCGGATAAAACTACCGGCACTCCTAGAATTATACTCAAAAATATTAACCCTGATTTTAAATGAGTTTTCATCTTGGCCTCCCTTTGAAATACCTTTAGCTTTACTAATGTGATTTTTTGGCGCCCGCTTTTTTCAACACTGGATTTTTCCAAAACTCCCTGATCACATAATAGGCCTTGCGCGGGATACGTTTATTTAAGCCATTTTCCAGTTCCGGGCTTACTGCCACCAGGCCAAACCATTCTTCATTCATATTTTTATTGCCCGGCGCCTGGATATCGAAATAATAACTGCCGTTTGACCAGCTGCTTTCGGTATCATGCACTTTCCAGCCATCAGGGCTGTCGGGAGCATGCTTCCACCATTCATCCTTCCATTCGAAGATCGTACCTCCCAGACAATTACCCTCCCCGGTTTTGGTATTAGCCAGATTTTCGTAGATCTGCATCCATTGCGATTCAAGAAAAAAAGCCTGCATATTCTGGTCTTCTTTTTTTAAGTAAGCATCATAGGCATCCGCTCCGAATTCTGCCAATAGAAGCGGTTTATCAAAGGTCATTCTTAAGGATTTAAAAAGATTGCCGAAAGTTTTCCCGCGGTAAATAATACAGGCCACAAAATCCACATCCGGGCAGTATTTTGCCGCTGAATCAAGGCCCACTAATTCCCCGTTGCCTAAGCCGATCGGATGGTTAGGATCAGCTTTACGTACTGCCTTAGCGATATCGTTAACGAATGAATAATAGATTTTGGCCCGCATCAATTTTTGTTTCTGTGGATCCGGCTCAGCATCCACTTCAGGATTACTCCAGGGGTTTACGTGCCCCAGGCAAGAGTAGTTATTTTCATTACCCAGGATCCAACCCAATAATCCCGGCTCGTCTTTATAAAGCCTGACCATCTCTACTACCTGCTTAATTACTTTATCCTGAAATTGCGCATCTCCGTAAAAAGGGCAAGGGTATTCCCAAAAACCCAGCCAGTCCCCCAAAAGCACACGGATCCCGTATAATTTATAAAGATCATTAATCACCTGCTTGACCGCCTGCGGGTCAGAGCCGACCTGATAAAGACGGATAGTATTAACCCCCATTTCTTTCATCATTTTTCCATCAGCAATCCAGGGTTTGGCCGGATCCGCACACCAATCATAATCATACTCCCTCCCGATGGGGATAGGATTATAACAAACTCCTTTGACGATATAGGGTTTTCCGGAGACCATCAACCGGTAATGGTTGTTTTTTAATTTCTGGATATAGACCGCGGGTTTGGCCGCCCAAGCTGCGGATAATAGAAAAAAGGCAAACAAAAAACTGCAGGCTACAAGCAATAAACGCCTGTAGCCTGCAGTATTAACCAAGATTTTCTTTAAATCACTCGAACTTAATCTCATCCAAATAGAAAGTAGCCCCTTCCGGGTTATTATCGACATTGGTTGCCCAGGCAAAACCGCCGATGACATAGGACATATCTTTGCCTTTTAAATCAATAGTGTATTGCGTCCATTCTTTGTTGAGGATCACCGGACCGATGGTGGCGCTATCTGAATCGGAAAATTCTCCCATAATTCCGCCAACCTTAAACTCCTCAATACGCTCGCCGCCTTTGTCGCCGCGGGCGTAAAAGGTAAGCTTGGTGGCCTTAGAAAGATCAAACCCGGCATCCACATTTCCCCAATTGTTCGCCGGATTCTGCCAGAAAATCCCTGCCCAGCGGGCGCCTTGGGTGGCTTGGCCGCTGTAGATAATCTTAATGCAAGTATCCCCTAAATAAGCATCTGTCTTGCTTGAGCCGTCATATTTGATGTCGCCGTAATCGCCCATCCAACCGGAAGGAATAAAATGGTTGGCGATCGATGAACGGTCGGCATAAATATAAAACGGCATATCCTGTTTCTTTGTTCCTTCAGGTTTTAAATTCGCATCAGCTTCGAATTTTATATCATCGATATAAAAAGTCGCGCCATTGGGATTTAAATCCGCGGTAGTCGTCCAGCAGAAACCGCCGTTAATGTAGGTTAAATCTTTGCCCACCAGGTTAACGGTATACTGTTTCCAGGTATCGGTTAACTCGATCGGCCCCAGCTCAACCGCGGTGGTATCCGGATAGGTCCCTTTGATGCCTCCGACCATTACCTTCTGTAAAACCTCACCGCCTTTTGCGCCGCGTGCCCAAAAGGTAAGCTTCGCCATTCCGGTTAAATCAAACCCTCCTTTTTTGTTACCCCAGTTATTCGCCGGATTCTGCCAATAAACCCCGGCCCAACCTTGTGTCTGTGATTTTTTGGCGCTGTAGACGAACTCAATGCAGCTGGTCCCGCTATGCGGATTAGTCGCTGCCTGATCATTCATTTTAATATCGCCGTAATCACCCATCCAGCCGGAAGGTATATAGTGATTGTCTTTTGCGTTTTTGTCAGAGAAAATCACGAATTCCTTGGGGCTGGCAGCTTTTTCCTCAGCCAGGGCAATCGCCGGGGCCAGAAGATTAAAAGCCAACAATACCGCTAATAACTTTTTCATCCTATTTCTCCTTTCTTATTTTTCCTGATTGTTAAATTATAACCTCAAGCCTTAAGCTTTAAAAAGGCTTATTTCCATTTTTTCTGATACATATAATAAGCTTTGCGCAGCTGCCTTAAAAACGGGCTCAAGCGTCCGTCACCTTGGCTGGCCATACCCAGCCATTCTTCGTGCATAAAACCGTCGGGGAACGGCCCGGCCCACAACCCCTTCATATCATGGATAGCCGGTTCATATCCCTTCCACCATTCATCCAGCCATTCAAAAACCACCCCGCCCAGGGCATTACCGGCAAGCCCGCCAAAAGCCATATTGTTCTCCATATCCTCCCAGGAGCCTAAATGATATTGCGCCTGCGACTCTTCGGCTTCATCGGCACTTCTACCCTCGGCGTAAGCAGGACAGCCAAATTCAGTGATAAAGGCCGGTTTACCCGACTGCTCCTTGACCTGGCGCCAGAATGCCCCAAACCCGTAATCTCCACGGTAAGCATTAGTACCGAAAATATCAATGTCGGGTGAATTCTTGCCGAATTTATCCAGAAACAAAATATCCCCGCTGCAAATGGCTACCGGATGATCCGGATCAAGGGTTTTGATAATTTTCGCCACCTCATTGGCAAATTTAAAATAAGCCTCGGGTTCCTGGTCGGCATTACAGGCATAGCCATAAACATTTTCATTGCCTAAAAGCCAGAATAAAATATACGGTTCATCTTTAAATTCAGTCACCATCTTGGTCACCGAAGCAATCATATTTTTTTTATGTTCTTCACTATTATAATCGGTACCGGGATTCCAGGCAGCCCCGGAGCCCAGCGCGTATTTACCCAAAAAGTCACCCATAATCACCCGGATACCGTGGTCATTGTACATCTGCCGCAGTAATTCTTTATTTACTTTCAGAGGATGATGATACAAACGGATAGTATTTACTCCCATATCCTGCATCATTTTAAAATCTCCAATTCCCGGCTCATCCTCATCCTGCAAATTATTTTTATTCTTATCGACAAAAGCATCAAAAGGGCCATCGATCTTGCCGTTCTGGTTCCAATCCTCCTCCATCCAATTCCCCAGCGTCCCTTCATCGGGGGATTGACCGACCTTAGTCGGGGCATAAGTTATACCTTTAATAATATAAGGCTGGCCATCAACCAATAGCTGCCAATCATCATTTTTATATTGCACTAAACGGACCCGGCCTTTACCCACCTGCTGCTTAATGCCTACAGAAGCAGCATCCGGTTTAGGCTTGGTTGCTTTTTCAGTTAAATCAACCTTGACAAATTTTCCGGGATTGACAATTGCCGTATCGTTAATAATCTCATTGTCGAAACCGTTGAGAATATCGATCTTGGCGCCTTCCAGGCGGTAACCTAATTGGGGATTGCGCCGCAGGAGAAAATTAATCTTGGCGATGGCCGCCTGGCCCACATACCAAGGGGTATGCCAATAGGTCCAACCGTAGCTGCCGGGAAAATGCACGAGAATCGAATAATAACATTTGATCGCCTGCGTAATTAATCCCGCCCGCTCAAGAATCAAGGCGGTGCAAAATAACTTTACCCCTTGCGGTTCACTGGAGGTTGCCCATTTCACAAAGGCTGCTTGCTGGTCCGGGCTGTAGAGGAAATCCCAGGCATCCCCTTCCAAACGCTTTTCTTTCATCACCTGGGCGAAGATCGGATTTTTTCTAATCGCGCTGCTGTTAGGATAAACCCCTTCGCCGACCGCCGCCATTAATCCGGCTTGATCGGTAATCACATACCGGTAATCCTTGGTGCCGGCATTCTTAAATTCGCCGTATTGCTCATAGTTGACAAAATCTTCGGTGCCGGAATCGGCTAAAGTCAATTTAGTCGGCAGTTGACTAACTTTTTTCTTAACCTCAACTTCAATGGTGCCGGTTTCGATCTTTTTAATACTCTGCTCAGCGGCAAGCCGAAGCGACCAGAACCAGCCCCGCGGATCCCAAGCCTGGCCGTAAGAAAATTTATCCATAATGATCCGGAAAATCTTTTTGGCCTCATCATTTTTCTGCTGGCGCATTAAGGATTCGGCCTGGATAAAATAACAGGTGGCCACATCATTTAAAGCCTGTACCGCTTCGATCTCTTTTCTGTTTTTAGGCAAAGCGGACAAACCCGCCTGCTGCCCAAGCGCCTCCTGCGTATAAAGATCGATGCATTCCTGGGTATATTTATTCGTTAATTCGACATCCTTTTTGCCGTGGGCAATCCAGGATTTATTGGTCAGCTCCCCCGAAGAAGGCTTAACAGCAGAAGAAGCGGCTTCTTCGGCGCACAGATTCACCCCCGAGAAAACGGTCATGAGAATAAAGGTTATGGCAGCAAGATTGCGTTTCATTTTAACCGACGATTGCCCCCTGAGTAACTCCCTTAATAATATATTTTTGCATCAACAAATACACTAAAATAATCGGTAAAGCGGTAATCGTTAAGCCGGCCATCAGCAGCGGATAATTAGTTACGAATTCACCCTGAAAAGACTGCAAGGCTACCTGCAGCGGCATATACCCGCGGTTATCGAAAATAATCAAAGCCAAGATATATTCGTTCCAGACCGCCAAGGCGTTGAAAACAATCACCACGGCTAAAACCGGCTTAGCCAGAGGCAGGGCCACATGCCACCAGATGCCGATCTTAGAGCAGCCGTCGATGCGGGCGGCATCTTCCAGTTCTTTAGGCATCTTATCGAAAAATGTCTTGAGCAGAAATATGCTGGTCGATAAACCGACATTAATCATGCACAGAATATAACCGATCGGGGTATTCCTTAAATGCAGCTTGTTCAGCAAAACATAGAGGGCGACAAAACTTCCCGGGATCGGAATCATCATTGCGGCCATAAAGATAATAAATAAGAATTTGCTGCCGACAAACTTAAGGCGGCTGAAGGCATAAGCGGCCATCGAAGAGATGATCACGATTCCGAAAACTACCGATACGGTATAAATAATGCTGTTAAAAAAATTACGGCCAAAACCCCCCTCTTTCCAAGCAAGCACATAGTTTTCCAGCCGGAACTGATGCGGGATCAAAGAGATATCTTTAAAAATCATATCCTGGGTTTTCAGGCTGGATGAAATCATCCATAAAAGCGGATACAGACAGGTAATCGCCACGCTAATCAGGAAAACATGGATCAGCAGGTTAACGATAAATTTTTTACTTTTATAATATAGCGCGTGCTTCACCCCGCCCTCCCTTTCCGGATTACTTATTAACTTACTGGCCTTTCTTATGAAAACGGTATTGGATAAACGAAATAATGATCAATACTAAACCGAAAGTAATCCCTTGCGCACAGGCATAGCCAAACCGGCTTGAACCGCGCATGGAAGCCAAAATCCTTAAAACCGGCACAGAGGTGTGTCCGGCAAACTCTCCGCCCACCAGGCTGACAATCAGGACAAACACCTGCATCGTACCTAAAACCGTAAGGATCGCCACTAAAACCATTACCGGGATCATTAAAGGTATGGTTATTTTTCTAAATGACTGCCAGGCGCTTGCCCCGTCGACCCGGGCGGCCTCGTAGAGTTCGCGCGGAATGGTCTGCAGGCCCGCCAGAAAAATAAGAAAACCCCAGCCAAACCCCTTCCAACAATGGACAATCGCTACGGTAGTTAAGGCGGTCTTGGGGTCGGATAACCAATTATGGGCAAAATGTCCCAGCCCCATTGATATCAGTGACCGGTTAATGATATTGGCGCCGTCGATATCGTTGATAATAAACCGCCAAGCCATTCCCACGACTACCTCGGACAAAACCGGGGGGATAAAAAAGATCACCCGGTAAAAATTTTTCATTTTTATTTCACGGTCGCAGGCCCAGGCGAGCAGAAAAGCCAGAATATTCTGTAAGGTGAGGGCAATCAGGGTAATGTAACCGGCATTCCACATCGCACGCCACCAGTTGGCATCCTGAAAGAAGATCTCCTTAAAATTACCCAGGCCGACAAATACCTTGGTGAAAGAAATCCCGTCCCACTCAAAAAGGCCAAGCTGAAAAACCCAGACAAAAGGAATAATGTAAAAAATGGAAAATATCGTTACCGCCGGCAGGACAAAAACGTAATTTTCTAAAGTTTCTTTTATCCTCATTGCGCTCTTTTCTTAGCTAATTCCCGTTCCTTAACCTTCTGAACCTCACCGGCCACCTGCTCCGGGGTCTTTTCTCCGATAATAATCGACTGGATCCCCCGGTCAAAAGCCTCAATGACTAAAGAAAACTCCGAAACTCCCCAGACATTAGGGTGAGTGGCATAATCCATACCGCGGGCAAACTGCGCCAAGACCTCCGGAATTTTAGATAAACTGTTTTTGTTGGCCGGCAGGTTATTAGTAGAAGCGGCTAAAAACGCCTGCTGGTCCTGGCTGGTTAACCAAATTAAAAATTTTACCGCCTCCTCTTTATTTTTAGAACGACCATTGACCATAAAAGATGAGCCGGCTCCTCCCCAAATCGCGATCGGATATTTATCCGAAGCCTTCGGCGGAAGCATCGCCCCGTACTCTAAACCAGGGTTCATTCCTTTATAAACATTCACGCACCAGGAACCGTTAAAAGCAAATACCGCCTTTTCATTGGCGAAAAGCTGCTCGGCGGATTTATTAATCATTGTTAATACCCCCTGGGCCAAAACACCGGATTCCTTCATTTGCTTAAAAATAGAAAATACTTGAATCCAGTCCGGATCGGTATAGTCAACCTCACCTTTGATCGTCGCCAAAACTTTATCTTTACCCATAATATTAAAGGCGTAATTATTCGCCAGGCAGTCAACCATCCAGACCTCCCCCCATCCGGAAACTAACCCCTGCAGGCCGGCGGCCTGAATTTTGGCGCCGATATCCAAAAACTCCTCTAAGTTTTGCGGAGGACGGTTAGGATTTAAACCTAGCTGGCTAAAAAGTTTTTTATTGTAGACCATCTGGATGGTCATAATGTCGATCGGTACACCGTAAATACCCGGGTTAATCCCGTAACTGTTCTGCGGAGCAAATTCATTCACCGCCAGGGCCTTAGGAAAGAATGTATTTTTCCAGTTTTTGTTATCCGCCTCCATATAAGAGGTAAGGTCAAGAATGTGCCCGGCCTTGATGAAAGAAGCAAAATCCCTTTTTTCCCCTAAAATGCCGAAAACATCGGGGAGATTAGTGCCTTGCCCGGCGGCGCGGATCTTTTGAGTATAAGCATCGGAAGGAGCATAGAGTTCAAAATCAACTTTTACTCCGGTTAAAGCTTCGTATTGTTTGGCCAGCTCTTGGAAGGCTGAATCACGGTCGGTCATCCAGTGCCAGACGCTAATGGTAGGTTTTGAATCGGTTTTTTGCGCGGAACAGCCCAACACCGAACATAATACAAAAACACCTAAAAACAGGTTCTTAAACCACATCCTTTACTCCTTCCGTTTGTCGTGGGGATTGATTCCACTAGGAATAGACTATAAAAAGACGTAATGTAAAAACTTAACATATTTTAACCGGCAGGTCAAGTTTTTTATTGGCTCACCAGGCAAAGCAAAACTGCAGGTTTTAGAGTAGTAAACTGCCTTCAAAACTAAGCCCAGCGGTTAAGCGCGTAATTGGCGTGAGATCCCCCTTAAATCGGCTCTTTCCAGCTCAATCCCCGAATGAAAATTCCCCTGGCAGGCTAACTT
>JBFZAU010000086.1:0-6803 GCA_041308825.1 Candidatus Omnitrophota bacterium | reverse complement strand
ATAAAGAACAATACAAATTTAAATTATATGCTTATGTTTTAATGCCCGGCCATTTTCACCTGTTGTTAGAATTACCGGCTCCGCTTGAAAGCGAACTTAAAGCGAGTATTTCAGAGATTATGCACGGGCTTAATTCTTCTTACACTAAGTATTTTAACGGTAAGTATGACCGCAAGGGCCATCTCTTTCGTGACCGGTTTAGGACTGCTTTGGTAGAAAAGGATCCCTACCTGCTTAAGCTCACCGCTTACATCCATCTTAACCCGCAGAAAATTAACCTCGTTTCATCCGCTCAAGAGTATCCTTATAGCAGCTATTACCTATATATAGACAAAGAGACGCCGCTGCGTGAATTTATGCAGGAAGAGAAAAATATTGTTTTAGGCTTGCTTGGCGGTGAGTCCTATGAACAGTTTATGCAGGAATTAATGCAAGGCGGGGGTTTGAACCTGCACAATGATTTACAGAGAAAAGGTATCCTGGGGGGCGTGGAATTTCAAGACCGGGTACGCACGGAGCTTGACAGCAAAGAAATAAAAGAGGAAGAAACATCGGAAGAAGGTAAAAGTAAAGATCCCGTCAGAGGTTTTAATTTTAAAGTCGGCACCACGGTTTTGTTTATCGCTTTATTCGGTTTAGGCCTGACTTTAATCGCCAGGTTCGCGGTGAAAGAAAATAAAAATGCCGGTTTAAAAAGCGGCTCAGTGGCGGTAACCGGGGAAAACAAGCCGGAATTTTTTAATCCCGATAAAATCGCGGCAACGCCAAGGCCGCTTACTCAAGCAACCAGCGCGGAGGCAAAATTTAAAAATGTTTTAGAAGGTACCAACTGGCAGATAACCTTGCGGCCGGTTGCCGGCGGCGATGCCTTAAGTGATACTTTGGCCTTTGCCGATAAAAAATTTACCTCCGCTAATTTACTGCTGAAGAAATTCTTACCTTCTAATTATTCTGTCAGAAACACCGCGGATGGCAAGATGATCTGGGAAACCATGCAGAGTTCCCCTGAGGGGATAGCACTTTGGCGGGCGGATATCAATCCCGATGGCAGCATCCGGGGAGTTTTAAGTTTACGCAAGGAAGGCGTAGCGATACAGGATTTTACATTTACGGGGCAATATTGGAAAGGTAGTAATAATGGGCTTCAGAATAGTTAAATTGGGGTTGGTTTTTATCTTTATTGCAGGTATTACAGGCGTGAGCCTGGCGGCTGATGCCGTAGAAGCCAGCCAGCCTAAAAAGGTAACCCAGGAAAAGATTATCGAAGGCAAAATCGTCGCGATTAGCCCTAATTTTGTCGCGATCAATTACGGGTTGGATAAAAAATCAGCGTATGAAATGGCTTTGATTATTGATCAGGAGACTAGGCTGGAGCGTAAGAAGAGCCTGAGTGAAATTTATCCCGGTGACGGTGTCTGGGTAAAATATGCCGAGATTTGCGAAGTTTCCAAGGTAACCGTTAACGGCGAGGAAAAAAGCAAGACCAGGGTGTTGAACCGTTTAGCTAAGGTGATTAAGTTTATGAATGCTGCCCCTAAAGGATTACAGTCTTCAGAGGAATATTTAGGTGCTCAAGGTGAGTAATGGCAAGAAAGAGGGTTTTTAAAAAATGAGTTTTAGGATGATTAAAAAATTAAAAAAAATTCATTTAGCTTTAGCCTTAGCCGCGGTGCTTTTTTTGGTTAGCGACGCCTTCGCCGCCCAGGTGAAAAGGACGCAGATCGGTTCGGTTTATTTCGATGCTAACGACATCTCCCAGGTAGTCGATATGCAGGCCGTGAACCAGTCCAAGACCATGGTTTTATTATATCCCAGCCCGGCAGTCAACACTTCTAATTATTCAGGTAATACCCTGTTTACTGCGGTCTTTGAATCCGACAGCAAGTTGATTATTTCCCGTGATTACGCCAATGTTGCCTGTGATGTTACTTACGTGGTGGTTGAGTTTACTTCCGGGGTCAATGTCCAGCGCGGGATCAGCGCTTTTTCTCCGGGTGCGCCGACCAATCCCGCTTATACCCAAAAAACCATTACCCTGACTCAGGATATGGCGGATGATTACCAGGCGTTTGTGATTGTGCAGGCCCGGGCGAATTTTGCCCGGAATGACTCTGATCAGATCGCCATGATTACCGGCCAGCTGCCGAACAAAAGTACGCTCTATCTGCAGCGGGACGCTACGCAATACTCAAGCTCCTCTACTCCTTATGCCCGTACCGTCAATGTGGTCTGGCAGGTAGTAGAATTTACTGACGGGGCAATCGTTACTCCGGGAGAAACGGTTTTTGCCGCCGGAGAAACCAGTAAAACGCAAAACATTAACCCCGGCCACGCCGACCCCGATATTACTAACCTGGACCAGGCGTTTTTGATCTATAACTGCCGGGGGACCAGGTACCTTAATGGTACTGAAGCTTACTATAATATCCGGGGCAAGATCCTTAATGCTTCACAGGTGCAGTTTGACCGCGGCGCAACCGTGGCTAATGCCACAGCTACCGTTGATTGGTTCGTGGTGGAATTAACGGATCAGGGGACTAATGTCCGTTCGACCTACGATACGGCAGTGGCCAGCGGCTCAGCCGGCCCGGCGGCTCCTACCTTAGATCCGGCTATCGATATGATGCGGATGTTTCCGCTGATAAATACTTCGGGGCCCACAAGTACCACAACTACTTATGAAGACGAGATCCGTTTTGCCCCGGCTTTTCCGGCATTAAGCGTAAAAGGTGTTTGTTATGATCCATCTACTACCCCTAAAGCGGTTTGGGTCACTAATTTTGCGATAAATACCATCACCAAATATAATTCGGCTACCGGAGCCAAGATCGGCAGTTATAATACCGGCGCAGGGCCATATGCCGTTGTAGCTGGCGGCGGATCGATTTGGGTTGCTAACTATACCGCTAATACCGTTACCCGGCTTAATGCTTCCAACGGGGCTTTTCAGAATACCTATAGTGTGGGAACTAACCCTTGCGATATTGCCTGGGACCCTTCGACTAATTCTGCTTGGACTGCCAACTATAGCAACCTCACCACTAACATTGTTTCTAAAATAGTTGCCAGTTCTGGAACGGTATACACCTTCAGCGGGAAAGCAGGCTATGCCCAGGGTATAGCTTATGATCCGAATTCAAGCGATGGCAATAAGTACATGTGGGTTTGTACCCAGGATGATGATGAAATTTACCTATATAACTGCGCAAATAACGGCGGCGCCCAGACTAGGGACCCGGATTTTGGCGGTACAACCCAAAAATACGCGATGGTTATTTTCACGCCCACTAATGGCGTCGGCGGCATGGTCAATGATACTCTTTGGGCGGCTTCTGCTATTCCTAATTCGGCAACCGGCAATTATGTGAGAAGGGCCTTATTACTTGCTAACCGTAATACTACGACCAATCCGACCTGTGTTTCTTTAGATACTGACCGTATGCCCAGGCAGATGACTTGGGATAGCACGCGCCAGAAGCTGCTGGTTGTTTGCGAAGCATCCAATGTCGTAGACGTATTGGATCCTGAAACCGGAGATGTGGTTGATTCAATGGTTACAGATGCGGCTCCTTACGGCATCGCTTTTGATCCTGACGAGGATAGGGTCTGGGTCGCCACTTCTTACCTGGGGACGGTTAACATCTACAAATATAATGCAACTACAGAGGATTGGGAGATCGATGATGTTTGTCGTGAAACCGATACGGTGGATAGTTTTACGTTGACTCGGAAAAACCTTACCACTACCGGTGATGTAACCCTTAACTGGTTGCTGACAGAGTTGACCCCGATTACCGTAATTTCTCCTAACGGCGGGGAAAGCTGGGCGGTGGGGGATAGCCATGATATTGTCTGGAAATACGCCGATTCCTTGAGTATGTTGGGGACCGGGACAATCGGTGTCCATCGAGTAAGGATTGAGCTTTCAACAAACGGCGGCTCAAGCTGGCTGCCTTTGGCGCTGGTTACCGGACTGGATGTAAATAATAATTCCAGCGTGGCTAATGAAGGGCGTTGGGAATGGACCGTTCCGGCTAGTTACAGTACTTCCAGTAATTTGGTGGGTAATCAACTCAGGGTGCGGGTGATTGATTCCGATAAAGATCCGGGTACGCCAACCCGCTTTTACGATGTTTCCGATGCTAATTTTTCCATTCGGGGAAAGTTTACTCTGGTTCAGCCTCCGAATACCTGGTTAATTGGAGAAACCCATGATATCTCCTGGGCTACTAACGGTAATCTAAATGGGCTCACCCCGGAAAATGCCACGATCAAACTGTCCACCGACGGAACTAATTTTAACCAGACCTTGACAGCTACGGCGGTTCCCGGGGATGACGGCTCAAGCGCAAATGCTTGGGAATGGGCGGGGATTCCTTCAAGCTTAGGCGGTGAGAATTTAATCGGTACGCAAAATAAATTGAAAATTATCCTTAATTACACCGATGCCGGGTTAGTGGAAAGCACCACGAGCAACTTTACTTTAAAAGGTAATATCTATAATGTTTCTCCGACAACGGATGAAACCTGGTTATCCGGAGATACTAAAATTATTACCTGGTCCAAGAAAGGTTTGTTAGGCGGAGGCTCAAGCGACGGTACGGTTAATATTTATTATTCCAGCAACGCCGGTTTTACTTATGGAGAATTACCGATTGCCAGTGGGATTGCCGCCGGTACTGATGCGGCAGGCGGGTCTTGGAGTTGGGATATTCCTCTTTCGGTTAATGGCTCTAATCCGACCTCCAAGATCAAAGTTGTTAACACTGCTGATCCCAGTGTTTTCGGGGTCAGCGCGGATTTCCATATGATGGCCTCGCTGACCGTAAATGAGCCGATCGGAGGAGAGATCTGGCGTTATAATGAAGTTAAGCCGATCAAATGGACCGTGCACGGCACAATGGATTACGTAGTGATTAAATATAAAGTCGGCGCAGGAAGCTGGAATTATTGTGATAATGCCCGTCCGGAGAATAATCTTCCTGCCGGCACCCCGGAAGTTATGCAGGTCTTTAACTGGACGGTGCCCAATGACCTGGGGATGAATAATGTTTTAATCCGGGTTTGCAATAAAGATAACGAAAACATTTACGCCGAATCCGCCGCCCCGATCAGCATTAAAGGAACGATTACCGTTAATGAGCCGCATCTTAATGAAATCTTAAAAGTCACCGATGCCGTAGAGCAAAACACCAAAGTCATTACCTGGACTAATTTTGGAAGTTTTACCGGAACCGCGGATATCCGGCTTTCTCTGGACGGTGGGAGCACCTGGCCGGTGATCTTGACCGAAGGGGTAGTTAATATTGCCACCCCCCGGACTTACGAGTGGACGATTTTACCTGAGCATCGCAGTGATACGGTAAAAATTAAAATCGCTCTTGACGGGGATGAGGATTTGGCAACCGGAACCGCCGGCGCATCTTCGCTGTTTAAAGTCATCCCCTACCTTAAGTTGACCTATCCGTCTGCTACCGGGATCAGTAAGTTTGTCGGAGAAACTCTCAATATTACCTGGACCGCTAATCCTGATAATTTCGGAACGGTGGGATTACGCTGGGACGGCAATAGCGGGGCTGACGATTATCAGGGGTTTATCGCTAACGGTATTAATGTCAGCTTGGGAGGGTATGATTGGCCGATCCCGGATGTGGCCGGTATCGTGGGGTTAAAAACGCGGGTGAAGGTTTATCAGACCGGGAAAGAAGACGAAGTTTTCTCTACCAGCGAAAATGACTTTATTGTCCGCGGGACAATTACCCTTACCCGCCCATCGACTAATTCCGGGGACCCGGTTTTAACCTGGTCCTGCGGGACTCAGGAGCCGATTACCTGGAATGTGACCGGGCAGCTGGGGACGGTAAATTTATTTTATTCCAAAGATAACGGCAACGATTTATTTATTAATATTATCGATAACTCCAGTTCGATTCCGGCCGGGACCGGCAACGGTTCCCATATCTGGACGCTACCGATTACCAATGCTCCTTTTAAAGCCGGGGATAACGGTAAGAATACCCAAATCAAAATTAAGGTGGTCAGCAGTTCGGATTCAGAAATTTATTCTCTTTCGGCGCAACCCTTAACCATGTTAGCGCGCCTGATTACTCTGGTTCCTAATGGCGGACAGGTTTGGCGCCTGGGAGAACAGCGTAATATTACCTGGATTACCCAGGGTGAAGTCCCGACGGTTAATGTGAAATACAGCATTGACGGCGGATCCAGCGGAACGATTGTGACCAACACCTCTAATTTCGAAGGATACTTATGGGATCCGGTAAATTGTCCGATCAGCGACCAATTGCGTATCCGGGTAGAAAGTAACGCTTTCCCTAACGATATTAATCTTACCTCCGAGAATACCTTTGAGGTCAAAGGAGCGGTGACGTTGACCAGCCCCAATAATTCTAACCAAAACGCCACGGCTTTGATTGTCGGCACCAGCCACCTGATCACCTGGACCAGGCTGGGCGCAATCGGTAACCTGTCTTTTTATTTTGCTTCTGACGGGGTGTCTTACGGAGCGGCCTTTGTTACCGGAATTGATTCAGCGCTTCCTAACTATAGCTGGACGGTTCCGGATGCCGTAGACCTGAACGTGGATAATAAGATTAAGGTCGTCGCCGAAGATGATAACGATGTTAGCGATGAATCCGAGGCTTTTCAGATCAAGGGGTCGCTGGACGTAGCCCCTGATCCGGATGGCTCCCCCAATAATAGCGCTCCTTATCATGTCGGCGGCACTCCGATTGACATTCAATGGAAATATACCGGCACTCTGGGAAATATCAGTTTGTATTATG
>JBFZAU010000085.1:0-7054 GCA_041308825.1 Candidatus Omnitrophota bacterium | reverse complement strand
CACCTAAGCGAGCGTAAAACGGCCCGACAAGGGCCGTAGCGAGCGTGGTGCTAGCACCAATATCAAGGCAAAAATTAAAATCGGCACTTCCCCGGCAATTGGCGGGGAAGTGCATGCTGCTACAGAGCGATTAAGCGACAAGAAAAAACAGCAGTTAATTACCAACCCGAACCAGGGGGAATTTTTAAAACGTCCTTCCGGTTTTTTAACTTAAGGGGTATGCTTGAAAACAAACAACCAGGCAGTTCTAAAGAAGGCGATGCATGCGTCGGGTGTCTTGAATGAACCGATTGAATATTAAAAGTCATTTTCCCGCGGCTTAAGAGTAGAGATAGGCGAGTATAGTATGTTGTTTATATCCGGCACTGCCAGTGTTGATGAGCAAGGCAAAACAAAATACCCGGGTGATTTTGTTGCCCAGCTTAAGCGCACTTTCAATAATATCGCCGCGCTGCTTGCCTCCGAAGGGGCAACTTGGCATGATGTTGCGCAGACCCGTTGCTACCTGAAAGACATGAGTAATTACAACCTTTTTAATAAATACCGTAATTATTTTTATAAACAACAGAAACTTATTCCTTTTCCGGCAAGTGTCTGCGTTGCGGTAAACCTCTGCCGCCAGGAATTATTAGTAGAGATAGAAGCAGTCGCAATCATTAAAAATAACATCAAAAAAAATAAAAAGCACTAATGCCTGTCCGCAAAACCCCGCCTTTCTTTTTTGTTTACCCCTGCAGAAATTCAGCTAGTTATATTATAAGCGGTTCGCCAAAGATTTCCCATATGTGGTTAGAGCGCAGAAAAAATCCGCAGCAGCTCGGGATACTGTTGTTGATAGGCCTGTTTTTTTTAGCAGGATGTTTAGGTTATATTCCCGGATATGCGCAAGAGGCAACCTCTTGGGAGAACAAAATAGCGGCTTTGGACTTTTCGCGGCAGGATGATCTTGCTGCTTTTAATACAGTCCTTAGCGCAGAGAGTATTCTGGGCTCCTGTAAGGTGAGAGAAAAACTCCTTGCGTTGGGTTACGCAGAATTACAAGAGCTCATCTCGCGCACGGATAATAACCTTGCCTTAATGAACTTGCGAAAACTTCTTGAGCATACGCTTCCCAGGCCGGAAGATATGTTTCTTTTAAGAGAAGATATCTTTATTAACAATATTCCTTTGATTACGGATTCTCCTTTTTATGGTGAACTTTCATCGGGGGCACTGGTTACTGCCATTATTCCTGATGCAGAACAGGTATATACGCATAACTTGAAATTGGCCTACCAAAAAAACATCCTCAAAACGCAAGGCCAAGATCTGTGGTTAGGGGCTAGTCTGCCAAGTCAAGAGCCGGCCTTAAAGCTTGAGGGCAATCAAAATCAAGAAGAGGTTTTTTTGGGGATGGCCGGCCAGGAAACCGCGCCGGTCTCCAAAGTCTGGTCTTGGTCGCTTAAAGATGATTATCGGCATGATTTTTCTAGTGCCGTAAGACAATACATTAAACATTATGCAGAGTCTTTCGTGCAGCCGGTAATCTATAAAAACACCGTGATCATGCGCAATGCCTACAGGCTATTTTGCCTGGATTTGGGCAGCGGGCAGGAGCTTTGGTCTATTGGTCCGGATAATGACGGGCAGGAGGCTTACCATACTTTCAGGCATCCGCATCAGAATGCGTATGGCAATGATTTCTTTTTTTCAGGGGAAATTGTGTTTAGTGAACTGGGCAACAGGTTGGTGGCTGTTGATATCGCGGATATCTGTCATCCGGCTCTTAAGTGGGCTTTGGGGCTTGGCGAGTATACGCTTTGTACTAAGCCGGCAATCGTAGATAACCGGCTCATTTGCGGACTCGTGAATGCGCGGGGGGAGCTCTGGTTCTGCGGGGTGGATCCTTTATCCGGAAAGCTTCTTTGGAGCAGGTATATTGGTTTATCTTCATTTCTTGCTCCGGTATGTACGCTTATGGCGGTTAGCGGCAATGGGGTCGTGATTGCAACTAATCACGGATTTCTGGCCTGTCTTATCCCGTCTAGCGGAGAAATCGTTTGGTTAAAAAAATACACACCTCGTCGCTACAGCACGGTCGATTATTGGTGGAAGGGTTATTTTAAGGATGCATTTTTTGATATTGGAAGCCTCCCTTATGACACCCAGTTTCTGGAAAAAGCCGGTGACGGTTTAATTTATTATAAACCCCGCGAATCCGATTATTTCTATATCCTCGATATGCATAATGGGAAAACAGTCCAAAAGTTTTATGTTGATCCTTCTTTAATGCATGTACTCGGTGCTTATAACGGCAAAGCCGCTTTTCTGCAAAAAATTGATTCTCCGTCCGGAGGAGCCAGGGTGGTGGTAGCGGATATGCGCACCGGGGCGGATCTTTATGCTGAGGTAATGCCGGAAAGTATTCTTAAGGGGGTTGTGTATCCAGGGCCAAGCCAGGTAATTTTTAAAGCCGATGAGGCGCTCTATGGTTTAGACCTGGCGGATAACCGCCTGACCACAAAAGGAATTCCACTTTCAGAAACCGGCTGGATTTTGGGCGCATCAGCAAAAAATATCCTGATAGGCGAGGGCAGGAGCATAAAATGTTTAAGTTTTAACAGCGGAAATTCAAAAAATGCCTCATCCGCTGAATTGCAAGCTCGATATCTGGATAACCGAGAGCGACTAAAAATAAAACTGCAAGAGATCGATTCAATTAGTAAAGTTGACGGGCAGTTAAGCCAGCTTTTGGATGAGATCCGTCAGGCGGGGTTTTCCGCAGATGAGGTTTTTTCATTGCTTCAGGATAAACTTAGTAAAATGCGGCAGCCAGAATGGCAGGGGTTTATCCAAGGGTTAAATAATATCTATGGTAAGCAGGTGATTACGTACCGGGATGTTCAGATAACTTTTGGCGGCTTTCTTAATGGCGCAGGATTGATGCCGCGGGCTGCTTACCGGAAACCGGATCCTACAGGGCCCGGTGTGAAACAAGCCTCGGCTCAGAAGGAATATCAGATTAATACAGGTAATGCCGTTCTTCTTCCGCTAAACGTTGTCCGGGGAACTGACCCGGTTGATTTTTTTATGCTTTTAAATATCGGGCAGATCGTGTGCGTAGATGAAAAGGGGCAGGTCCGGTGGGAAAGAAAAATATTCTTTGGGCCTAAATGGCAAAGCGACTTTGAGGTAGACAGGGACTGGCATCTCTACTCGGATAATCTGGAAGTATATCTTTATGATAATGCCCTGATTATTAATGATAGTGTTAATGTGATAGCGGTTGATGTTAATACCGGCGCTTACCTCTGGAGCATGACGAACCCGCGGGAAATACTGAACGATGAAACTCAGATTCCGCCTTTTACTTCGGAGTGGTCATATGAAGCGAGACTGTATTTTGTACAGCAGATTATGATGCGCATCCGGTTCCTGGATGATACGCTCATGGTGTCGCACGGAGAGATGTTATATGCCGTTGATCCTAAAACAGGCTACTGTAAGGCATCCCGCAAGTCCGGCATCTTGTGTGCGATGGATATGCAAATAGCAGACGGCAGGCTGTATGTAGCCACGCATATTCCTATGGCGTGCATCAAGGTTTTTGATAAGACTCTTACAGAAGTGGGCGATTTTTCTTCTACTGCCATCGGTGAGAACAAAAATTCCTGGCCACAACTGGTGATCTTATCTGATTATGTCCTTTTGCACATACGCCCCAGCGTACATGTTTTCGAGAAAAAAGACAGCCAGCTCAGGTATACGATGGATATCGGAGAGATTAAGCGGTATTATATTGAACCTCGCCAAGACGGTTTTATCGTGATCGCGCCGTTTTTAGAAACATACGGCTATAGCCTGCAGGATGGAATTCCGAAGCAGGAGTGGAAGTATGACCTTGCGCCTCAAGATCAGCGATTAATATGGGATCTACCTCATTTGCGCAGCGCGTATTATTTTATAACCAAGGATTATGTTTTTAATTTAATTAGGATTCAGGATGATTATTGGGTTGTAGCGCTGGATCTTAATACGGGTAAGAAAATTTGGCAGACCAGGCTCGATGGGATTCGCGGCCGCTTTAATTATCTATCCAGCAGTTTGCAGCAGGAAAGTTTACTACAATTTATCATGACCTGCATTTATACAAAAGAAAATTATCTGAGCGATCTTGACCTTGCTTCAAGGTTGATTACCGGGTCAGGTTTGTATAGCGTTGACCTTGATTCTGCGCTATTCTGTTTGGATGTTAAAAATGGCGATCTTATCCAAGCCAAGCAATTACCTTCGACCACGATTACCGGGTTTCCCGGAGGTAGTCATATTTTTCATACGCAGAACTTTCTTCAGTATAGCGTAAAACGGTCATTAATTCAGTGCGTAAGTAAGGAAAATTAATGAATATCCTGGTTACAAGACATAATAAACTGTACCTCCTGGTATGTTTTTTATTGTATATATTCTTTTTCAAAAACGTTCTGGCCGATCCACTTAGGCAGCAGGAGAAGGATATCCCTAATGTAATTATCATCATCTTAAGCGGCGTGCGTAATATCGACAGCATCGCCGATCCCAGCCACCAGTATATTCCGCATCTTTGGAATGATATGATGAAGGAAGGAATGCTGTACAGGGATGTTATCTGCCTCGACCAGGAATTTCATATGCCAGTGGCCAATGCGATCAATACTAACCAGGGATTTCCTCTACTTTATAAGATCAAGACCCCGACAATCTTTCAGTACGTCAGGAAGAAGTATGGCTGGCCGGCGAATAAATTCTGGATGATCGGCCTTTGGAAGATGGTGGACTGTTATTATGCGCTTGATGGATACAAGGAAGATACTTATCCCAGTTATATCTCACTGGATCTGCGCCTAGCCAAGGAATTAGAAGCGGAATTTTCACAACAAGAATTGTTGGCCTGGCAATTATTCAGGAAAGGCCAGAATGAATTTGCAGGATTCAATTTTGATACCTGGGATACGATTCAGGAAATGATTTATCAATTATTCCAAACGATTGTGAAGACTTTTCATCCTAAGTTGGTGCATTATATCATCGGCGGGCCGGAGACGGCTCACTATGACAGCTTTAGCCGGTATGTGCTGTCGCTAAAACGGAATGACGAGATGATCTATGAGATCTGGAAGATGATTAATACCGATCCGCTGTATAAAGGTAATACCTATCTGATTGTAGGCCCGGATCATGAGCGGGATGTCTATTTTAAGTTTCACGATGAAAATGCGCATGATAATCCTTCCCATGTCTGGCTTTATGTGTTTGGTCCGGGTGTAAAGAAGGGGGCAATCGTCAATCGTACTATCCGGCATGTTGATATTTTTCCCACGGTTGCCCGTATTATGGAGTTAGAAATACCTCCAGGTGAAGGCAGGATCTTAGAGGAACTGTTTTCAGGTGATTCTTGATAAAAGCCCGATTTTTTCCGGTAATCCCGTGTTTTGTGTTTTGAGGATAACGGATTAATTAACGCTGGAATGTTTAATGCTTAGTGGTAAAATAAAAAGAATAAAGTGATAGTTAGGTAGCTTAATTAGGTATAGATTTTCACATATGACTTACACTGTTTTTGCCCTTAAATGGCGGCCCCAGGATTTTGAAAGCATTATCGGCCAGGACCATATTGTCGGAACTTTAAAGAACGCCATCGCTAAAAACCGTCTGGCGCATGCTTATCTTTTTGCCGGACCGCGCGGAGTAGGCAAAACCTCAACCGCCCGCATCCTGGCTAAAGCGCTTAACTGCCAAGAAGGCCCGACGATTACCCCTTGCCAGAAATGTCCCTCTTGCCTTGAGATTAATCAGGGCCGCTCACTGGATGTCATCGAGATTGACGGAGCTTCTAACCGCGGGATCGATGAGATTCGTGCCTTGCGGGAAAACGTTAAATTTTCTCCCACGCACGGTAAATATAAAGTTTATATTATCGATGAGGTCCATCAGATTACCGCCGACGGGTTTAACGCTTTGCTCAAAACTTTAGAGGAGCCGCCGGAGTTTGTAAAATTCATTTTTGCTACTACTCACCCGCAAAAAGTTATTCCGACAATTATCTCCCGCTGTCAGCGGATGGATTTCCGCCGGATTACCGTGATCGAAATTATCGCCCAGCTTGAAAAAATCGTCCACCAGGAAAAAATTTCCGTGGACGCTGAGGTTTTGGCGGCGATTGCCAGAAGCAGTGACGGTTCACTCCGGGATGCCGAGTCGGTCCTGGATCAACTGGTATCTTTTTCCAAGGGAAAGATATCTTTGGCGGATGCGATCTCGGTTTTAGGAATGGTGGAGACTGATGTATTGTTCGGGCTTACCGATAGGATCATCCAGAAAGATGCTCCCGGCGCTTTAAAACTATTTAATGAGATTATCGACGAAGGCAAGGATCCCGGGGTATTTTTAGTTAATCTGATCGAACATTTTCGCAACCTGATGGTGGCTAAGGTTTCCCAAGCCGATGCAAAATTAGTGGATTTGCCGCAGGAAATCTGCGACCGTTTATTTAAACAGAGCCAGCGTTTAAGTTTAGAGGAGATTTTTGCGGTATTTAATATTTTAGTAGCGACTCAAGAAATGACCAAACGGCTGGATTCTCAGCGTATCCCGCTGGAGATAAGTTTAGTCAGATTGGCCCAAAGTAAGCCGGATAAGCCACAAGGCAGCGGGGTGCCCCCCTCTGGGCACAGCCACAAAATTCAAACGCCGTCTCCAGCGCCGATCAATTTGTCTGCTCCTGATCAGTCCCATGTTCATCAGCCAGGAGCAAGTAATTTGGTATCCAACAAACCCAGCCGCACTGATATTTCTCCGAAAGCAGAAGATACTTTAAAAATGGATGATTTGCCAACGCAGGATAAAGAAGATTTTCAGTCGGCATCTGCCGCTACGATGACCATCGTTAAAGAAACCGTCATCCCGCTGCCGGTCGTTATCCCGCTGGAAAAAGTGCAGGAATCCTGGAATAATGTTGTCAATAGTCTCTCGCGGGTTAAAATGTCGGTATCCACCTATTTAAGCGAAGGGGAGCCGGTCAAGATACTGGGAGATTTAG
>JBFZAU010000084.1:0-5509 GCA_041308825.1 Candidatus Omnitrophota bacterium | reverse complement strand
AACGATGCGAACGATTTTTTTGGCAGAGGCGTCTTTAGGGGTGGGGGATTTAGCCCGTTTGATGATTTTGCCTTTAGGGGTGGCTAAAGCAGAAGCGATTTTTGTCCCTCCGATATCTATTCCCGCAAAATAATTAACTTTCATAAAATCAATTATACCATAGAAGATTAAAAATTCCTTAAGAATGTGTTAATTTTCTGTTAATTTTTTTAATTAGCGATGTAGTTTGAAATTTGATGGCGGAAATACTTTAATCATCTCTAAGTAAAAACATGGATACCTGAACGTTTATTTAAGCGGGCCGGATTCTACTTATCTATTTACCTGTTGGGTATTTACCGCTTACCAAATGAGATATATTTGGCCACTTTGTCTTTATCACTCTATGGCTGTTCGACGATTTACAATCCGGCCACCGAAAAAAAGAGTTTATATTTTTATACAGATTTCGAGATAGCCATCGGTTTGACTGCGCTTGAGAAGATCAAGCAGGAGGAGGGGCCGAATTGGAAAGCTCTGGGGTATTTTCGCTCACACCCTTAGGCGGATGAACGGATCGCCGCGTTAAAAAATATATCCCCCAAATCAGCGCTAAAAATAATCCTTGACAGATAGGAACAATTACTATATAGTATTTGGTATGGTTAAAGATTCGGATACTTTAGAGGTCTTTCAACAAAAGTGTAAGGAAGGCAAGCTTAAGCTTACCCCGCAGCGCATCGCCATTTATCAGTCTTTGCTTAACGATAAAGAGCATCCTTGTGCGAATACCGTTTTTCAGAAAATCAGAGAAAGGATCCCGAATATTTCTTTTGATACCGTCAATCGGACATTGCTTTCTTTTGTGGACTTGGGCATTTTGAAGGTAGTAGAGGGGTATGGCCGGCCCAAGCGGTTTGATCCGGATACCGACAGCCATCACCATTTTCAATGTTTAAAATGTAATAGAATTACCGATTTCTACGACAAAACTTTTGATGCTATTGCGGTGCCTAAAGATTTAAAGAGCAAATTCATGATTACCGGTAAAAAGGTGGTTCTGGAAGGGGTTTGCCAGTTATGCAGAAAATGATTTTTTTTAACTTTTAAGTAGTAATGGTTACTATTTAGTATTAATTACGAAAGGAGGATTATAGAATAAAAGGTACAAGCTCGGATAATCATTTACAAAAAATAAGGAGGAATAAAATATGGCAAAAGTAGCGATTGATATTGTAAAGCAATCGGGAATTGATGTCGAAAAACTTTTAGATTTATTGGTCAAAAATGCATCGGCGGAGTTAACTACATATTACTACTATACTATCTTACGCGCTAATTTGATTGGCCTGGAGGGGGAAGGTATTAAAGAGATTGCAGAGACTGCCAGAATAGAGGATCGTAATCATTTTGAAGCCCTGATGCCGCGGATCTATGAGCTTGGCGGTAAATTACCGGATTGTATGAAAGAGTTTCATGATCTTTCTGCCTGTCCTCCGGCAAGCCTGCCTAAGAGCCCAAATGATGTTAAGGCGATTTTGGAAATACTGGTTAATGCCGAAAGATGCGCGGTATACGGCTACAATGAGCTATGCAAAATGACGATTGGCAAAGATCATCGTACCTATGAATTAGTCTCGGCGATTTTGAATGAAGAGATTGAGCATGAATCATGGTTTTCGGAGTTTCTCGGAGAGGGGCCTTCCGGACATTTTCTGCGTCGGGGAGATACTTCCCCGTTTGTCGGAAAATTCCTGAAGTAAGGTAGCGCGATGGGGCGCCTAAAAATAACTTGGGCGCCCCGTTTTCTAATGATAGAATAGAGATCAAAGGATAATTAATGGTTGAGCTAATGCGCAATCTTAATCCGGTTTTACAGGCGTTAATCGCCGGGGCTTTTACCTGGTCGATTACCGCTTTCGGCGCGTCTTTTGTATTTTTCACCAAAACCGTCAATCAAAAGGTGCTGGATGCCATGTTGGGGTTTGCCGCTGGCGTTATGATTGCCGCCAGTTTCTGGTCATTATTATCACCGGCAATAGCAATGTCAGAAGGTTATGTTTTGGGCTCCTGGTTTCCTGCCGCCACTGGATTTTTATTAGGCACCATTTTTTTAAGGCTGATCGATAAAGTGCTGCCGCATGTTCATCTGGGATACCCGCGCGAGGAAGCAGAGGGGATTAAAACTTCCTGGAGGCGTTGCACCCTGCTAGTGACAGCGATCACTTTGCATAATATTCCTGAGGGCCTGGCCATCGGGGTAGCTTTTGGAGCAGCCGCGGCAGGGTTTTCTACTAATTCTTTGGCTGGGGCGGTTGCTTTGGCAATCGGGATCGGAATTCAGAATTTTCCGGAAGGCTTCGCAGTCTCCGTGCCGTTAAGGCGGGAGGGGATATCCAGAATAAAGAGTTTTTGGTATGGGCAATTATCTGCGATCGTTGAGCCTTTTGCTGCCGTAATCGGAGCAGCCGCGGTTATTTCCGCGCGTCCGCTTTTGCCCTATGCGCTGGCTTTTGCTGCCGGGGCGATGATCTTTGTGGTGGTGGAGGAAGTTATTCCTGAATCTCAGCGCAACGGCAATACCGATCTGGCTACCGCCGGTACGATAGCCGGATTTTTAGTGATGATGATACTCGATGTGGCATTAGGATAAAAAAATGGAAGGAGAGGTCCTCTATGAGGCGGTTTTTTAGCTGGCAGTCGATTCTTGCGCTGATTTTAATTTCAGTATCTACGGTGATTTATTTTATTCATTTCTTGATTTTTAGGGATCTCCATCATATTTTCCTTTATTTGATTGGCGATATTGCTTTTTTGTTTGTCGATGTACTTATCGTGATGTTGGTTTTACATCGCCTGCTTTTATACCGGGAGAAACAGTCAATCCTAAAAAAGCTGAATATGGTGATCGGAACTTTTTTTAGCGAGGTGGGCACAGAGCTTATAAAGAAATGTACCCAATTTGATTCGGAATTGAGTAATCTTGCTAAACAGCTTATGATCACCAGAGATTGGACGGATAAGGAATTTATCCGGGTGCGTAAGGCGATACAAAGCCATGAAAGCAGCGTTAACAGTAAAAAAGGAAGCCTGGTCGAAGCAAAGGAATTTTTAGTAGGCAAAAGGCAGTTTTTGCTCAATCTGCTTGAAAACCCCAATTTACTTGAGCATGAATCTTTTACGAACTTACTTTGGGCAGTTTTCCATCTTACCGATGAGCTGGCGCATCGCAAGGATCTGGCAGGCTTACCCGATACCGATTATCAGCATCTTTCGGCTGATATAAAGCGGGCTTACCAGCATCTAACCTTACAGTGGCTGGATTACATGAAGTATTTAAAACAGGATTATCCCTATCTTTTTTCTTTAGCGTTAAGGACTAATCCGTTCGATGCAAGCGTGACAGTTGAAGTTAAATAATCTTAGAGATAAACTAAAAGGGGGTGAGGATGGCGAAAGTTAAGAATATCGGCGAAGTATATAAGTGCGGTATTTGCGGTAATGTGGTAGAGGTTAAAGAAGCCGGCGGCGGCGAATTGGTTTGCTGCCAAAAAGCGATGATAAAAATCAGCGGTTAACCGATAAAAAGGAGGAAATCAGATGGCAGATGTAAAAAAAGAATTGATTGGGATGTTAAATCACGCGCTGGAATTGGAATATTCCGCAAGGATACAGTATCTGGCTCACGCCGAGGCAATTAAAGGTTTGGTGGGGGAAGGGGTTATTGCCAGGCTAAAAGAGATCGCCGGCGATGAATTAAAGCATGAAGGAATGTTCCGTGAACTGATTGGTGCATACCTAGGCGGCGAGCCGTCAATGGACCTGGCGGAAACTTTTAAGGCCAAGGATACCAAAACGATCCTGGAGGTTAACCTTAAAGGGGAGAAGGACGCGGTAGATTTTTACAAAAAGATCTATCAGAAGGTAACCGATAACAAAAAGAGCCTGCCGTATGAGTTTGAGGCCTTAGAGCACCAGATCCGGCATGTAATTATCGATGAGCAGGAGCATGTGACCGAGCTGAATCTGCTGTTAGGTAAGTAACTTATTTAGTATCAAGTAACGGTAAAATGTCCGCCTTAATATAGGGCGGACATTTTATTATAAGAGGGATAGCCTGGGGGCGAATTTCGTTGATAATTACTCCGTTCACCTTATAATAAGCATATGTCTTGGTTCCTCTATGTCCTCCAATGCAGCGATCAAACGCTTTATACCGGTATTACTACCGATATTTTACGCCGCGTAAAAGAGCATAATCGCAAGAAAGGCGCTTTCTATACTAAAAATAAAACCCCGGTTAAGCTGGTTTATTGGGAAAATATGCCTGGGCGGGTTGAGGCCCTTAAGCGGGAAGCCGAGATCAAAAAATTAACCCGGAAAGAAAAATTAGAGTTGGTGGGATTAATATAAGCCTGGATGAAGATAGCTTGGCGGGAAAAAGGATTTTATCTGTTGTTGGCGGTGATTTTTGGCGTACTGGGGGTCGATGCCGCCGGAGGATTTTTTTGTTTAGGCTGGGCGCAGCATTCTGTTTTTGACCTGCTTAAAGCTGTTTTACCTTTAGTGCTTTTAGTCGCACATTCTGCGTATTCACTTTCTTTGAAAAGAGGTTTGGCTTTGATCTTGTTTCTGGCTTTAGGAGGCTTAGTCGCCGAGATAATCGGTTTAAAAACCGGTATTTTATTCGGCGGTTTCTACCATTATCTACCGGAAGGCAAGATGATCTTTTCGGAGATCGCTTTGTTTAACCCGCGTTTTTTTCTCTGGGGGGTCCCTCCAGCGGTTATTCTTTACTGGGCGGTATTTATTTACGCCGGTTATAGTATTACAAATTCTTTTTTATTCTGGCAGGGCAAAGAAAAACCTTCTTACCGAAATAAAGATGTTCAACGCTTGATTAAACTTATTGCTTTAGATGTTTGGATAGTAATGGTAATTGATTTACTGGTTGATCCGGTAATGGTTAGATCCGGAAATTGGTTTTGGGAACAGCCTGGAGTTTATTATGGGGTACCTGGGGGTAATTTTATCGGCTGGGGTGTAGTTACGGCCTGTTTGAGCGGGATGTTCAGGATCTTTGAATATAAGTTTCCTCATCATCCTAAAAGAAGCAACCGGTTTATCGTTTTATCTGCTGTGCTCTGTTTAAGCGCGTTATTTGTTTTGGCAATGGGCATAGCGGTATCGGAAATGATGTATGTGCTTATCCCCGTAGCTTTAGCGGGAATTTTGCCGGTGATTTTAACAAACTTTTATTTCTTCTTTAGCTCCAAGTGCTAAACTTGCCTTGATAAACGGCATATTCAGGTTTATAATACAGCTTACCAATTAAGATTATTTTTTAGGATTTGAGCCATGAATATTTTTACCATCACATTTAATAACATTTGGTACCGCAAGATCCGTTCCCTGTTGACCATCCTGGGGGTGGGGATTAGTATCGCCGCTTTTGTGGCGATTATCGGCTTAAGCGAGGGGCTTAAGGCAAGTTTCATCTCTAATTTTAAGAGCCGCGGCACAGACCTGG
>JBFZAU010000083.1:0-12250 GCA_041308825.1 Candidatus Omnitrophota bacterium | reverse complement strand
AAATTTTTTGTTGACAAGCAGTAACAGTTTTGTTATATTGCATAGGTAATTTGTTATCAATCCCCCCAAATTAATCGAGGTGAAAAATGGATTTAAAATTAACTCCTAATGCCGTTAAGGTCTTAGAACGCAGGTATCTGCGTAAGGACCCCGAAGGCAGGCTGATTGAAACCCCGGAGCAATTATTTATGCGGGTGGCCAGCGCGATCGCCGTTGCCGATAAACAATACGGTTCAAGCGATCAGGAAGTAAAAGCTCTTACGGACTCATTCTTTAAAATTATGGGAAATTTAGAATTCCTGCCCAACTCTCCTTGCTTAATGAACGCCGGCAAAGAGCTGGGGCAGCTTTCCGCATGTTTTACCCTGCCGATTGAAGATTCAATGGAGTCGATTTTCGAAACTTTAAAGACTACCAGCCTCATTCATAAATCCGGAGGCGGCACCGGTTTTAACTTTTCACGCCTGCGCCCCAAAAACGCGGTAGTCAAAACTACCGGCGGAGTAGCCAGCGGGCCGATTTCATTTATGCGCGTGTATGATGCGGCCACCGAAGCAGTCAAACAGGGAGGGACTCGGCGGGGTGCCAACATGGGGATTTTGCGTGTTGACCATCCGGATATTATAGAGTTTATCACCTGTAAGGAAAACAATAATCACATTACTAATTTTAATATTTCGGTTGCGATTACCGATGAATTTATGCGCCGGTTAGCTAAAGGCGAGGACTATGAATTAATTGATCCGCATACACATAAACCCGTCCAGAGGATAAACAGTAAGGAAGTTTTTAACTTGATCGTTAAGCAGGCGCATAAAAACGGCGAACCCGGAATTATTTTTATCGACCGGATCAATCAGTCTAATCCTACGCCTCATTTGGGAATGATCGAAAGTACTAACCCCTGCGGAGAGCAGCCGTTATTGCCTTATGAGTCCTGCGATTTGGGTTCGATTAATTTAGATCAGATGTGCAAGAAAAACGGATCTGCTTGCGAAATTGATTGGGGCAGGCTGAAAGAAGTTACTGCCCTGGCTGTGCATTTTTTGGACAACCTGATCGATGTGAATAGATTCCCGCTGCCGGAAATTGAGCAAGCCACCAAAGCTACCCGCAAAGTAGGTTTAGGAGTAATGGGGTGGGCTAGCTTGCTTATCCGTTTAAACATTCCTTATAATAGCGAAGAAGCCGTTGCCCTGGCCGAAAAGGTAATGTCCTTTATCTTAGAGGAAGCCAATAAAAAATCCCTGGAATTAGGCAAGACTAAAGGGGTGTTCCCGGCTTTTAAAGGCAGCATCTATGACAAAAAAGACGGTTTAACCAGGATGCGCAATGCTACTTTGACTACGATTGCCCCCACCGGCACGATCAGTATTATTGCCGGTCCTTGCTCGTCGGGGATTGAGCCGCTGTTTGCGCTTTCTTATCACCGTAATGTTATGGATAACGATAAGCTGGTAGAGGTCGAGCCGCTTTTTGAACAGGTTGCCCGCCAACGCGGCTTCTATAGCCATCAACTGATGGAAAAGATCGCCCAGAACGCTTCGATTAAAGATCTTAAGGAGATCCCGGAGGATGTGCGCCGGATTTTTGTTACCTCGCATGATATTGCCCCGGAGTGGCATGTCCGGATGCAGTCTGCCTTTCAGAAATATGTACATAATGCTACGAGTAAAACCATTAACTTTCCGCATGAAGCCAGCATTGAAGAGGTGCGTAAATCTTATATTTTAGCTTTTGAATCGGATTGTAAAGGTATTACGATCTACCGTGACCGCAGTCGTGAAGAGCAGGTGCTTAACGTCGGTAAACCCAAAGAAAAACAAGAGGTGCGCAGCATCCATGAAGTCAAAAAAGAGATTGCCCCGCGTCCGCGTCCGGAAGTGATCATCGGTACCACGACCAAAGTTTCTACCGGTTGCGGCAATCTTTATGTCACGATCAATATCGATGAAGACGGAAAACCGTTTGAACTTTTCACTCAGATGGGTAAGGCCGGCGGCTGTGCTGCCAGCCAGCTGGAGGCGACCGGACGTTTAGTTTCTTTGGCCTTTCGCGCTAATATCGAAGTCAAATCCATTATTGAGCAGTTGCGCAATATCCGCTGTCCTTCTCCTTCCTGGGAGAAAGGGCAAAGGATATTTTCCTGTGCTGATGCGATCGCCCGGGTGATTGAACGCCGGCTCATTAATGTTCAACCGCAAGTCGCGGTAGCCGAAACGGTAGCTATCCCGATGAAGCATTCCCATGATGATCAGCTGCAGACCACCGATCTTGATGAACAGGTTAATATCGTCGGGATGTGCCCGGATTGCGGAGGGGCGCTGCGCCATGAGGAAGGCTGTGTTAAATGCCATGGTTGCGGTTATTCTAAGTGTTAATTCGGTTTTATCAATAAAATGGGGTCAGAATTATTTTATCCCAGCTTAATTCCAGATAAAATAATTCTGACCCCATTTTTCTTATTATCCCAAGATGAAAAACTTTGAAGTCATAGTTATCGGTGCCGGCCATGCCGGGATTGAGGCGGGCCTGGCCTGCGCCCGGATGGGGGTTAAAACTTTGGTTTTGACCTTAGATATTGCTGCTATCGGCAGAATGAGCTGTAATCCGGCGATTGGCGGAGTAGGCAAGGGGCAGTTGGTTAAAGACCTGGATGCTTTAGGCGGCGCGATGGGGATAGCCGCAGATGCCTGTGCGATACAATTTCGCATCCTTAATTCTTCCCGCGGGGCGGCCGTGCAATCTTCCCGGGCGCAGATTGATATGCGAAAATACAGCCTTTATATGCAAAAACTGCTTTTGCATCAAAAGAATCTTACGGTTGCCGAGGCAGAAGCGCTTAAATTGATCGTAGAGGATCAGAAAATCAAAGGGGTAATTACCGACAGAGGTGAGATCTTCTGTGAATGTGCGGTAATTTGCCCGGGCACTTTTTTAGACGGGTTAATGCACGTAGGTTTAAAGCATTTTAGCGGGGGCAGGATCAATGAGCGGGCCTGCGTAAAGCTGGCGGATAATCTCAAGGAGCTGGGATTTAATGTCTTGCGTTTTAAAACCGGCACCTGCCCGCGGCTGGATAAAAATACTATCGATTATCGAAACCTTATCCGGCAGGACGGAGACTTATACCCTAAGCCTTTTTCTTTTTCTACCAAAAAGGTTAATCGAAAGCAGGTCCCTTGTTTTATTACTTATACTAACAAAAAAACGCATTCGATTATCCGAGATAATTTAGACCGTTCCCCGCTTTATTCCGGTAAAATCAAATCTACCGGAGTCCGTTATTGCCCATCAATCGAAGATAAGATTGTAAAATTCGCCGATAAAGAGCGGCATCAGGTATTCTTAGAACCCCAAGGTTTAATGGTCAATGATGTTTATCCTAACGGTATATCGACCAGCCTGCCGGAGGATGTACAGTTGAGGCTTTTGCATTCGATTCCCGGCTTAGAAAAAGCCAAAGTCATCCGTTTCGGTTATGGTATTGAGCATTTGGTGGTGGAGCCGACCCAGCTTTATCCGACCTTAGAAACTAAGTTGATTAGAAATTTGTACCTGGCTGGCCAGATCAACGGCACTACCGGTTATGAGGAGGCAGCCGCCCAAGGGTTAGTCGCCGGAATTAACGCGGCTTTGCGGATTAAAAATAAAGAACCGTTGATTCTGGATCGCGCTTCAAGTTATATCGGAGTGCTCATCGATGATTTAACGACTAAGGGTACCCTTGAGCCCTACCGGATGTTTACTTCCCGGGTAGAATACCGCTTGATTATCCGGGAGGATAACGCGGATTTGCGTTTAAGCAGGCTGGGTTTTGATTTAGGGTCGCTGGGCCGCAAGGATTACCGGCGGGTAGAGAAAAAACTCAAAGGGATTAAGGAAGGTCGGGCTTTTTTAAAGCATACCCGGGTTAAGCCGGCCGTATCAATCAATGCTAAACTGGCGCGTTTAAATTGTCCGGCGCTTAAGCATGCTGTAACTTTAGAAGATTTATTAAAGCGGCCGCAGATTAATATTTATCAGCTGGCCAGGATCCATAAATTAAAATCGGGGATTCCGGAATCCGCTTGGCAGCAGGTTGAAATCGAGGTAAAATATGCCGGATTCATTCAAAGGCAATACCGGGATGTGGAAAGTTTCAAGCACCTGGAGAAAATTAAACTGTCCGCGGATTTGGAGTATAGCGGTTTAAGCGGGCTTTCCCGGGAGATTAGAGAAAAGTTAGCTAAATTTAAGCCGCTTAACCTGGGGCAGGCCTGCCGGATTTCCGGGGTGACTCCGGCGGCAATCTCGATGTTAATGGTTTATCTAAGGAAGGCCCGTGGCTAAGAAATTAAGTTATGCGAATTTAAAGAAATTTTGCCTGGATGAAGGCATTGATCTCTTTGGGGTAGCCGATATCAGCAAGGTGCACGATGAATTTAAAATTGCTCCCAAAGTTGCGCACAAGCTGGATAGGGCGGTCTGCCTGGGAGTAAGGTTATCCGGAGCGGTGTTATCCGAGATCGATGTTGTCCCCACCAAGTTATATTTCCATCACTATAAAATCGTAAATTCATTCTTAGATTTTGTTGCCCTGCGGTTGTGCAATATGATTCAAAAACAGGGGTATTTAGCTTTGGCCATACCGGCTACCCAGATTATCGATTGGGAGAAAAATATCGGCCATCTTTCACACCGCAAAGTAGGGTATCTGGCGGGTTTAGGCTGGATCGGCCGCAACAATCTTTTAGTCAATGAAAAGCTCGGTAGCCAGTTCCGCCTGGCCTCAGTTTTGACCAATCTTCCGCTTAAGACCGATAAACCTGCGGCAAATAACTGCGGAAGCTGTCGGCTTTGTATTGATGCCTGCCCGGCCCAGGCGATTCAAGAACGGCCGCAAGATTTTTGCCATCAACTATGTTTTGAGAAGATAAAAAGTTTTCAACATCAGCGGCAGGTTGAGCAATTCGTCTGCGGGATCTGCGTGAATGCCTGCCTGCCGGCAGGCAGGTCTGCCGGGGGAATGAAGCGGCAGGAGCGAAAAACTAAAGAGAGGGGGTCTGGATGAACCGGGTTTTATGCGTAACGATTTTGGTATTATGGCAATCCGTTTTTATTTGGGGTGAGCCTTCTTTTGCACAAGAACCGGGTTTTGTCCACCGGGCGGGGATTGAATATGCGGCGCAAGGTAAATTTACGGAGGCAGCAAGCTGGTTTAAGGAGCATTTAAAAAGTAATCCATCTGATTCTACCTCCCAAAGCTCTCTGGAGGTGATTAAGGATCTCAAGGCTAATATACTTACTGCAGACTACGCCCGCTCTTTCTTTACCGGATTGGATTTTTTTCAGAATGGGAAAATGGGTGAAGGGATTAGCGAACTTGAAAAAACTATTGCATCTAATCCAGGGTATCCGCGGCCCTATAATGTGATGGGGGTAATCTATACGGCACTGGATGATAAGAATAAAGCGATTGCTTATTTCCAGAAAGCCATTTCCACCAATCCGCAATATAGTCAGGCCTGTTTTAACCTGGCTGCTGTATACCAATCTTTGGGCCAACCGGAAGAAGCGCTTAAGTATTATGAAAAAGTAGTTGTTTGGGAACCGGATTTTACCGATGCCAAAATTAACCTGGCCGCAGTATATGCCTCTTTGGGCAAGTACCCGGAAGCGATTAAGTATTATCAGGAGGCCGTTGCCTTAGACCGCAATAATCCTGAAGTCTATTATAATCTGGCGTTGGTTTATTTTATTTCCGACCAATTGAGAAATTTTAAGGATTATCTTGAAAAAGCCCATGAGTTATATCAACGCAAGCAAGATGCTGCCGGATTAGCTAAAGTAGCAGAATATATGGATAAGATTAAAGAGATTGAAAGTAAGCTTAAGAGCTCTAAGTAGTATCCTGCCGCCAGGAACTAAAAACCCGTCTGTTTTACCCGTAAAACCAGGCATCTTCAATTGTGAAATTCAGGCCTAAAAAGTTCACCGAGAATTTACATTAACTTAAGGTTTTCTTAACAGGCTACACCTATACTTATTGCGTAAACTTGATATTAAAAGGAAACCGCAATGAGTATCGATATTCACACCAGCCAACTTCCCCCCAAACACAGGTCATTTTCGGCTTTGATGAGAGTGATTGCGTTTGTATTGTGTTTTCTTCTTTTCTTTGAGCAGTCCGGTTTTGCGCAAGTAGCCGGGCAACTGGACATCTCCGGCAGTATCGCTAAAGCGGCACATTTATTTTCCCCGGGCTTTATCCGCCAGCCGCACTTAAGATATATTTCTTACGATAAACTTAACCAGTCATTCAAAATTATTCTCAATAAAGGAGATGCCGGTAGAGACCAGGTTGTCGCACCCAGCGATGCCCTCCGTCAGCCGCTGAATTTTTTCTATATTGGCCTGGCTATTCCTAATGAAAGTTTCTGGGTTAACTTGAGGCCGGATTCCCCTGCAGAGGTTATCGATGATTCTTTAGCCAGTACGGATTTAGGAAAAATTCTCTTAGAAGCGGATTTAGAGTTGAAAAAAGATTTAGCACGGGCAACCTTCCCGGCTTCTGCCAGCGGTAAAGAGTATTGGGAAAAAATTTATAACAAGATCGAGGAAGTGTATGGCTACGGTTTTGAAAATAACCCGGTGGCGATTAATACGCGGATTTGGATAACTCCGGGAGAAGTAATTATCTGTCAGGATCAAAACAGCGCTTATGTTTATAAAGCCGGATTAAAAGTTTCTACCGAAACAGCATATTTCGGCAATCAGAATACTCAAAGTAAAGATGAGCGTTTGAAGGTGATTAATCAGTACTCTTCGCAGTTAATGCAAGAGTTAATTCTGCCTCAAATTTCCAAAGAGGTAAATACCGGCAAAAAGTATGCTGCACTGCGGCAGGTTTATTATTCTTTAATTTTAGCGCAGTGGTTTAAGAATAAATTTTACGGAGCAGGAGGTCTGTATCCTTACTTGATAGACAGGAACAACCTTACCGGTCTGACCTCCCGTATACCCTGGAGTAAAGATACGTATTTTAAAGCCTACCAGAAATCTCTTAAGGATAAAGAGTATGATCTGCAGGTTCAGGTTTTCAATATCTTCGGCCGCTCGATAAGAACTTATTCTACCGGTGGAGTTGATTTTACGGGGATTCTAATCGGCGCCAGCCATGCCCAGGTTAAAGTTATTTCCAGCAGTACTTTTGAACCGCCTTTAATTGAGCAGGATAAATTGTTAGAAGTAAGTAGCCAGAGCTGTACTCTTCAGGAGCCATATCTAGGCCAGGTGCATCCAGGTTCTGCTCTACCGCAAGAAGCTCCCTTACCTATATTAGAGCCTGCTAATCGGGAAACCGGGGCTATTGACCCGGCCCCAGCCGTATCCGCTCAAGATGATTTACCGGTTAATTTTTTTAGAAAATTGGGGTTATGGTTTAACGGTTTGAGCCTGAGAGTATTATTCAGCCCTGTAATCAGGAAGCCGTTAAATCAAATAGCCAATGTTTTATTTTCTTTGCCTAAGCCACTTCTTAAGCTGATGTGTGTTTTACCCATAACTAGTTTTTTATTGTTTACATTCCATGGTACAGCTTCCGCCTTCTCCATAACCGCTGATGTGGCCAATGGCGGTCTGCAGGATTTGACCTTTACTTTTCAACCGTGGCAGGATAGCCCCGATCCGGGTAATGAGACCTTAAGCGGTATAGGCCAGATTATCGGCGCAGCGCGCGGTTTAGAAGGCGATGCTTTAACCGATTTTATTTATAATCAGTTTATTCCGGAAATGAGGCCGGTTTTAGCCAGTCAGGGTATTGCCGATATAAATGTTATTCGGGTAGGGGAGCAAATAAAGATTCCGGCCAGGTTTTTAGAAGGGCTTAGTGTAGAAAACGTAGAAGGGGTGGTGAATTCATTACAGCAATACGGTTGGAATCCTTTGGATTTTAACGTTAATATTATCGATCCTAATCCCTTTGTTACTTCTGTTGATCCTACAGGGATTCCCCCAAATAGTACCGTATTTAATACTCCGTATCCCGCAGCAGCTTCTACCCCTGACCCACTTGGAACGGCCGGTAATCCCTTTGTTACCCCGGTTGATCCTGCAGGGATTCCCCCAAATAGTACCGTATTTAATACTCCGTATCCTACAGCAGTTTCTACTCCCGTTGTAACATCAACTCAGAATAGCAGCGATTTTTTAACTCAGGTTTTAGATTGGGTAACCCAAAATGACCTGGCTGCAGCATTGATCATTACAGGAACGGTTCTAGCATTTTTCATTGCCAGGGGCGTGTACGTTAAAAATCGCGCTGCCCAGGCAGCCAGGCGGCAGAAGGAAGCTGCTGAAATAGCTGACGGCAGCCTGGCCCAGGGGATTATTGGCCGCACTAATGCGATGCTGCAGCAGGCAGGGGCTGCTAACCATCCCCCAGCTGATAATGGCGCAGTTAGTAATAGTCCAGTGTCTCCGGTAGGCTTAGACCGGCAAGGAGATCGGGTTCAAGCGGAAGAGGCTGCCGCGCTAGCCAAGCTGCAAGCGTTAGCCGCTACGCAGCTTGCGCAGGCGCCGCCTGAGCCATCAGTTGTTGTTATTCCGCAGCTAGATTCTTCCGATACCCGCCAGCATCGAAAAATCAGCGCAGATGAGATTGACCAGATTATTGAAAGGCTAAAAGCCTCGCCGCGGCAATACCTGCAAAGGCTTCTGCGTTCTCAGCGGATTAATCTTAGAGAAAGAATCAGATTTATCGCTGATGAGCTAGGTTTTGATATCCTTAACGGGCACGGAGTGAGCCTGCTAGTGAGAAATCCGGAAACCCTTCGGCGCAACCGTGAGTTTCTGGAGAGCCTGGCCTTGCCGGCTACTATTACCAATTTGCAATCTTCCCGCCGATCCTTTGTGGACCGAGAGTTGCGTCAAATTGTCAAATATGCCCAATGGCAGCAAATGACTGACCAAGAGCGGCTGGCGGTAGTAAGCTATTTGTTTGATGTTTACGGGTTGAGGTCTTCCTGGATTACCCGGGATCAGGAGTGGGCCCGGGTATTAGAGCGGTTTAATTTAGATAATACCCCGATAGATTATTCATCCCGCGCCATAGATTTTATTCAGCAATACGAATTAGCCAGGTTTATCAGGTTTGGCCAGCCCCGCCGCACAGAAATTCGTCTTTCTAAAATTCAAGAAATTGTCGAGATTATGGGATTAAAGGTTGCCCAATCTTTAGAGCAAGTAAAAACCCCGGAAGGATTTCAGCTTTATGCCGCTAAGGCAAATCAGGGTTCCGAAGCGATAGACAAATTGCCGACGGTTGAAGCTGCTCCGCAAAGTTATACGGAACCTAAAGAACCGGAATTTCAAGATGGGGTAGTTTTAACCGATGAGCTTTTAGATCAGCCGGCGGAATCCTCGGCCGCCGTTGTCATTACGCCAGAGGCAAAGGCATCGCTTAAACAGTTTGAGGCAATCTTCAATACGAAAATAACCGATTTACAGATTCGCACCGTACTAAATTTTTTACTGAATTCTTCTCCTGGTGAGGAAGATTATGAGAATGCCCGCGCGCTTATTAGGCATATCCATCCCGGCGATTTCTTAAGGATTAAAAAAGCGGCTCAAACAATCGAACCTTTTGCCAGCAGTCAATTGCTTCAGGAGCGATTTGATTTGATCGTCATTGAAAGGCCCTCAGAGCTAAACGTGGGGCTGGTGCGCAGTATCAGTAAAATCCATGATTGGGAGGAATTACTCAAGCATCCTGTTTTATCCATGGATGATCTGGCTAGAATTATTGCTTGCTGTGAAAGGATTATTGAAGTTTTACCGTTGCGCTTGACCCAGGAGACCAATGATCAAATTGGCAGTATCAATAAAGTCATCAAGCAATCTTATAATTTGGTTTTGAAGACCGTTAATAAATTGCTTAAACAGCCGGGCCTGGATAAAGATTTATACGGTGAAAGGATTAGCGTTTTGCTAGACTTTGGGGATTATTTTGCCGATTATCAGTCCGCTTTAGGGTATTTACAGGATTTAGATACTGCCAAAAAATACCAATATGACGGGCAGGAGATAAATGGGAACGGTAATGGGAACGGCAATGTTAACGGTAATGGTAACGGGCAAGCGCATAGGCATAAAGAAGTACGATATAACTGGTGGCATAAAATCACCGCTGTGCCGGCGATTGAAGTAAATGCCAGAAATAAACTGGGCAGGTTGTTACCTTTATTGAATACTGAAGGTAATGTGTTAACGATGCAGGAGTATTTTGCTAAATTAAAACCCACGCGTATCGGTTCCTCGCAATCCTGGTGGGTGAGAAAACGGGTGAGTGTTGGTATCAGCTTGTTCTTGAGCTCGATTTCATTAATGTTGTTTATTTTTGGCGCCCCGATTGATCCGACTAGTCCGCTTTTTATTTTAAAGGGGGCATTGATTATTATCGGTTTTGCTTCAACCCCGCTTATACATTTTATTTTTGCCAAGATCGGGGCAATGAGCGCAGCCAGATTCTCTAAAAAAGCACACGCTAAAATTATAGATTTGGAGGTGCGCTGGAATTCTAACCGGCCGTTTCCTAAAACCCGTATAAAATTCAGGCCAAGAGAGGAAGTGTTAAAGATCAGCGTAGCTGCTTTAAAAAATCAAACGGAAAATAAGCCTGCGGTAGATAAACCTGGTACTTCTCCTTTACCGGAAGAAGACCATGCTGCCCAAGGGGCAATGGTGAGCCGGCAGGATGTTGAAGCAATCGCCGAACTTGCGGGTTTACTGGAGATACCGCCAACTGAACTTCCGGAGATTAATGTTGAATTAGAAAAACTCTTTGGCCCGGGCAGGGTTATCTCCCCGGTGTTCAGGATTATGCCTCAAGCGCAGATGTTGACCAGGGATGGCAGCCAGATTACCCGGCCGGTAAGGCTGGGAAACCAGATTTTTATGGGCGATGAATATTTCGCTGCGCGGCGTAATGATTTCCAGGGGTTGCTGGCGGACCTGGCGCATGAACAAATGGCGCAGTGGGTAGCTGTCCATCATCCAGAGCAAAATGCGCAGGCACATCACTTGGCGCAAGAAATGGAGAAGATCATTGAAGTTACCCCCCGGGACAGCTCTGTCGATGTTGAAACTGCTCCCGAACCGGAAACACCTGTTGCCTTAGCCAGCGCTCCCGGCGGAATCGATTTGCGTTCGATTGCTTACAAAGTTGAAGAAATTTCCGCGCTTAAAGATGACAGCGGCGGGTCCCCAGCAGCAGCCAGTGATTCAGGAGGCAATCCGGAACAGGATTTAGTCCAAATTAACCGGCTGATCGAAGCAAGGATTATTCCCAGCGGGGAGCGTTTAGCCGAGTGCCTGAGTAAAATCCCGGCCCAAGATCAGGAAAGATATGTCAGGCAAATTAATAACTGCCTGGCTAAAATTTTCATGTTAGAGGAAGAATATTCAACGCCTAGCCAAGCTTCTTTAGTGAAATTGCTTGAGAAGGTGATTTTGAATTAATATAGCAATATTAACTTAAACTCAGTGATCGGGAGGTGTAAGATGTTAGTATTAGAAGAGGCGGTCAAAGCAAATCCGCAGGCAGCGGGAGTAGAAAATCTATGCCAGGATCTTTTTAACGAATGGCTAATGGATTTAAACGCCCAGGAAAAAGAGATCTGGCTGTGGAACTCCTTAGTCCAGATGGTTAAAATTAAACAGCGCAGGCTTGCCGCGGTATAAAATAATCCCTGCTTGTATTTTACCTGTAAAGGTTTAGAATAATAATCAAGGGTTAAGCCAACATTGTTAAACCTCGAGTGGGAGGTTTTGTTATTTTTTCGGGGGAAAAATACGATGAAAATCACCATGGTTATTTTGTTCGTTATATTAAATTTAGTATGTTTTAGCCCTGTTCAGGCGCAGATAATTACCCTGAAGTCCGGTAAAGTTATTAACGGGGAAATTATCGAAAAAGCCCAGGATTACATTAAGGTAAAGTATAACGGGCTGGAGATTTATTATGAAAATAAATATGTAAAAAGTATAGAGGATGAGCCTCAGAGTGTGGCTGCTGAGGTTGCATCAAAGGAGGACTCCGCTGGGGCCCTTGCGCCTTTATCTAAGCCGGGCATAGCTTTGGCCGCCGCAGGAGAGTTCTCTGCTGCCCGACAGGAATTCGATAAACAAATTAGCGATTTAAAAGGGGCTTTAAATATTTTGGATGCGGTTGAGCAGGGTGAGCTGAGCAAAGAGTTTGCCACTTATTTAT
>JBFZAU010000082.1:0-14971 GCA_041308825.1 Candidatus Omnitrophota bacterium | reverse complement strand
TTAATCGGGAGAGAAGTAGTTATGCCTTGCGGTAAGAAAAGAAAAACACAAAAACTCAAAACCCACAAACGTAAGAAATTACGCCGCCGGTTGCGTCATTTGAAGAAAAGAGCTTGGGGCGGTAAAGGTTAAGCTTGATTTTCGAGGATTTCGAAAGTTGTTAAGCTTTTTAACCTTGTTATGGGATAATTTTAAAAGGATACTTTTGAAGTTCAGTTTCCTGGCCAGCATAATCTGTTTTTGCCTTACCTGGGCCTTAAGTATTACACCCGTACAGGCCCAAGATACGCATAAGACGCAAGGATCCGGTCCGGTTGCCTTGGGCCTGGGTTCTAAAGAATACACCCGAAGTTTAAGCCATTACATTGTCGGAGTTTATTGTGAAAGCCTGGGTGATTTAGAGAGGGCGTCCCAGGAATATCTCCGGGCCCAGGAAAACGATCCGCAAAGTTCTTTGTTACATTTAAGTTCGGCCGGAGTACTTCTCCAAAAGGATAAATCGGCAGAAGCGATTGAGGAATTAAAACGCTCAATCGAACTTGATCCGCAAGCCGTTCAACCCCATGCCTTATTGGCTTTAGTTTATTCCTCTCAAGGAAAAGTTGATCTTGCCGCCGATGAATATACTCTGGCATTTGAAAACGCCTCAAGGCATGAACCCGAAAATGTCGAGATCTATAAAAGCTTGGGGGCGATCTACCTGCAGCAAAAAAAATTAAAACAAGCCGAGGGTATTTTTAAACTGATTTTAAAATTAACCCCGCTGGATGCAGAGGCGCATTTTTACCTGGGCAGCGTTTATTATGATTTAAAAGATTATTCGGCCGCGGAACAAGAGTTAAAAAACGCCCTTAAGTTGAAACCTGATTATCATGAAGTTTTAAACTTTTTGGGGTATTTTTACCTGGAGCAGGATCGACATATCGATACTGCCGGAGTAATGATCGAGAAGGCCCTGGCCCTTGATCCGGAAAACGGCGCTTATCTTGACAGCCTGGGATGGTATTATTATAAGAAGGGTAAACTTAAAGAGGCATTAAGCTATCTTGAAAAGGCGGCTTATTTTTTGAGTGATCCGGTGATCTATGAACATTTGGGGGATGTTTTTCTAAAATCAGGTTCTCCCGAAAACGCAATATTAAACTGGGAAAAATCCCTGAAATTAAATTCCGAACAGGATAAAGTCAAGGAAAAACTGTTCAAGCTTACTAATCATGGCAAATAAGCAATTAACGATTGCAGAATTAGAGATACAGGCCCGCAAGACGCGCAGACTAATCATTCAGATGTTGGCCAAAGCCGGCTCCGGCCATCCCGGGGGGAGTCTTTCGGCGGCGGATCTAATTATTGCTTTGTATTCTAATGTGCTTAAATTTGACCCGGCCAATCCGCAGTGGGAGAGTCGGGACCGTTTCCATATGTCTAAAGGTCACTGCTGTCCGCTTTGGTATGCGGTGCTGGCGCAGGCCGGTTATTTTCCGCAGGAAGAATTATTTACTCTGCGGCAGTTGGGCTCGATTTTACAGGGGCATCCGGACCGTAAAACTCCGGGAGTAGAGTCGGCTTCTGGCTCTCTTGGCCAGGGATTGGCAGTAGGCTTAGGGATGAGTTTAGCGGCGAAGATTGATCGGCTGGATTACCGGGTTTATGTTTTATTGGGCGACGGCGAACTGCAGGAAGGCAGTGTTTGGGAGGCGGCGATGGCCTGCGCTCATTTTTCCTGCGATAACCTTTGTGCTATCGTGGATGCCAATGGCTGTCAGATCGACGGCAGATGCGAGAATGTGATGGGTTTAGAGCCTTTAGCGGCTAAATGGCAGGCTTTTGGCTGGCAGGTGATCGAGATTAACGGTCATGATTTCAAACAGATTTTAGCGGCTTACGCGCAAGCCCAAATGAACAAAAATAAACCGACGGTGATTATTGCCCGGACAATCAAAGGCAAGGGAGTTTCTTTTATGGAAGGGGTAATCGGTTTTCATGGTCGGGCTCCGACTAAAGATGAGGCTGAGCGGGCCCTAAAGGAATTAGCTTAAAATGGAACAATTTTATCAAAGAGATATTTATGGGCAAACCCTGGTAAAATTGGGAGAACAAGATAAGAATATCGTGGTCCTGGATGCGGATCTTTCCAGTTCTACCCGGACTAATCTTTTTGCCCAGAAGTTCCCGGAGAGATTTTTTAATTTCGGAGTTGCCGAGCAGAATATGATGGCTACCGCCGCGGGCCTTGCCAGCTGCGGCAAAACCGTATTTCTTTCCACTTTTGCCGTATTTGCCGCCGGGCGCGCCTGGGATCAGGTGAGAGTTTCGGTAAGCTACAATAATTTTAATATTAAGATTGTGGCTACTCATGCCGGCATTACCGTTGGCCCGGATGGAGCCAGTCACCAGGCTTTAGAAGATATCGCTTTAATGCGGGTTTTGGCGAATATGAGTATTATCGTTCCCTGTGACGGGCCGCAGACCGAAGATGCAATTTTAGCGGCCGCCCGGAATCGGGGGCCGTTTTATATCCGTTTGGGCCGGTCTAAAGTTCCGACAATCGAAAATAAAGATGAATTTAAATTTGGGCGGGCGCAACTGATTTCGGGAGGTAATGATTGCGCCATCGTGGCCTGCGGGGTGATGGTTCAGGAAGCGCTGCTGGCAGTCAAACACTTAGCCGCCCGCGGCATCAATGCCCGTTTAATCAACATGCATACTATCCGGCCGCTGGATAATGACGCTATACTTCAGGCCGCCCGGGAAACTAAATTAATTGTTGTTTGTGAGGAGCATAATACGATTGGAGGGCTGGCCTCTAGCATCGATGAGGTGGTTGCTGAAAAATACCCGGTCAAAGTAATCCGGGTAGGCGTACGCAACCGCTTCGGCCAATCCGGGGAACCGGATGAGCTTTTAAAAGAGTATAATTTAACCGGCCTGGATATCGAAAAAGCAGTTTTATCTAATCTCTCCCAAAACCAGAAATAAGTTCATGGGATCTCAAGCGCCGCTAGTTATTAAATCCTTCGCCAAGTTAAACCTCTACCTGCAGATTTTAAACAAGCGTCAAGACGGTTTCCATAACCTGAATACGCTATTTGTCCGGGTTAATTTAGCGGACAGGATAACTTTTCGCCACCGCCGGGATAACCGGATTAAAATTTCAACGGATAGCCAACAGGTCCCTTCGGACAAAACTAATCTTTGTTACCGGGCTGCAGCTTTGTTACGGCAGGAATATAAGTTAAGCCGGGGAATAAAAATAGAACTTAGGAAGCATATTCCCGTAGGCGCGGGGCTGGGCGGCGGTTCGGCTAATGCCTCAAGCGTGCTTTTGGGTCTGAATAAATTCTGGGGGCTGAATCTGTCCAAGAGGAAATTAGAAAAACTGGCGGCGAAATTAGGCAGCGATGTGCCGTTTTTTATCCATCAGACGAAATTCGCTCAAGGAGCACAAAGAGGGGATAAAATTAAGCCACTAGGCAATTTAAATAAAACTAAGCTTTGGTTTATTCTGATTTACCCTAATTTCAAGGTTTCCACCCCTTTGATTTACCGCAAATATGACGTTTGTTTGGCGGAAAAGAAGGGTTTTTTCGGGTTGACCCCGCAATCAGCCAGAATTCAAAACGTTAAAAAGCTAAAAATAATGCAAGGTGCGGGGTTGACAATGCCCAAAGGTAATGTTAAAATATTAACTTCCGAGCTGTTAAAAAAAGGGGTAAGATTTGATCCTGAGCTCCTCTTTAATAGTTTGGAACCGGTTACGGAATTTCTTTATCCGCAAGTTAGGCAGGTTAAAAAAGCCCTTGGCGATATAGGGTTAGATAAAGTGATGATGTCCGGCAGCGGGCCTGCCGTATTCGGGGTTTGTGATTCTAGTTCGCAGGCCGCAAGATTAAAAAATAAATTAAGCAGGCGATTCAGGGGTTGGCAGGTGTTTGCTGTTTCTACGGTTTAGTGTTGGCGGTCCTGGCCGCTAATCTTTATAAGGAGCCTAAAACGTGGAGATTACGGAGGTCAGGGTAATATTAAAAGATTCCCAGGATAAGAAATTAAAGGCTTACGCGACGGTGACTTTCGATAATGTTTTCGTCGTGAGGGATATCAAGGTAATTGAAGGCGGCACCGGATTATTTATCGCCATGCCTTCCCGGAAAGTAAAGCATGCTTGTCCTAAGTGTGCTTTTAAAAATGAGTTACGTAGTAAATATTGTAATCAGTGTGCAGCGCCCCTGCCGGTAGAAGCTGCTCCTCTTAGGCCAGAAGAGATGCCTGCAAGCCAAGCTGAGCATCGGGATATCGCTCATCCGATAACTCAGATATTCAGGGAATATCTGCAGAAAAAAGTCCTGGAGGTCTATGTTCAGGAAAAAGCCAAGGGAAATTCCGAGCCGGTTATAGAATAATCGTGAGGTTATACTTTTTGATCTAACGCCGCTTTAAGATGCGGGTATTTTAGCCGGATCAAAATTCTTGAGTGCCTATAAAATGAATACTGGGATGTCGTCCAATGGTAGGACTCCAGAATTTGGGTCTGGCTATCATGGTTCGAATCCATGCGTCCCAACCAAATTTTATTTTATAGCTACCTCATAAGCTAAAGGACGGGGAAAGCACTAAAAGGGGAAATCAAAATGCCTAAAATAAAAAAATCACCGCTTGCCGTAATCATTTTGGCGGCGGGTAAAAGTACCCGGATGAAATCAGAATTACCTAAAGTACTGCATCCGCTTTGCGGCCGGCCGATGTTAGGTTATGTTTTAGATTTAGTTTCATCCTTAAAGCCTTCAAGAGCGGTTGCGGTTTTAGGGTATAAGCAGGAACTGGTGCGCAAGTTCATTCCTGCGGGGGTAAAAATTGCTATTCAAAAGAAGCTGGTCGGTACCGCCGATGCGGTAGCTGCGGGATTAGCAAAATTAAAAGGTTTTAAGGGGACGGTATTAATCCTTTACGGAGATAACCCGCTTTTAAAGAAAGAGACGCTGAAGAAGTTGCTGGACTACCATTGCGAAAATAGCGTGGATGTAACTTTGTTGACCGCGCAGACGGAAAAACCCGCAGGCTACGGCAGAATTATCCGCGATCAATACTTTAGTATCTGCGGGATCGTAGAAGAAAAGGATGCCGACGAGGTGCAGAAGGAGATTAAAGAGATTAATACCGGGATTATGGCGTTTAAAAAAGATAAGCTTGAGGCCAACTTAAAACTTATCCGTCCGAATAACCGTAAAAAAGAATACTATTTGACCGATATCATCGGGATTTTCGCCAAAAAGAAATATCTGGTCGATGGCGTCAAAGTTAAAGATCCTGCTCAGGCGCAAGGAATCAACACCCGTAGTGAACTGGCCAAGGCCAACAGCTTAGTCCAGAAAACGATCAATGATAAATTTATGCAAGAAGGGGTAACACTGGTTGACCCGGCGACCGCTTTCATTAATTTCGGCACTAAAATCGGTAAAGATACGGTGATTTATCCCTTTACAGTAATTGAAAGGGATGTTAAAATTGGAAAACGTTGTTTTGTGGGTCCTTTTGCTCACCTGCGGGAAGGTACCAGCCTGAAGGACGATGTGACAGCCGGAAATTTTATCGAAATGGTGCGTTCCCGGATCGGCTCTAAAACATTCGTTAAACATTTTTCTTACCTGGGCGATAGTTCCGTAGGCTCTGCTGTTAATATCGGGGCCGGTACTGTGACGGCTAACTTCGACGGTAAAAATAAGCATAATACGGTAATCGAAAATAACGTGAATATCGGTTCGGATACCGTGATCGTTGCCCCGGCAAGAATCGGTAATTCTGCGGTGACCGGCGCCGGTACCGTTGTAACTAAAAACATTCCGGTTCGAACCGTGGTGGTGGGGGTTCCGGCTAGAATCTTAAGAAAGAGGCCCCGCACCTTCTAATATTTGTGGTTTAATTTTGAAGGTTAGGGGTATAAATGAAAAATTCGGATAAGAAAGAAGGTGCGGGGTGGATAAACTAGCGATTTTTAGCGGCAATGCTAATTTAGATTTAGCCAAAAATATTTGTCAGGATCTGAAAGTTAAATTACAGGATGCTTTAGTGGGGAGGTTTAGCGAGGGAGAAATTCGGGTTAAAATCAACGAAAATGTACGCGGTAAAGATGTTTTTATCGTGCAGCCGACCTGCCCGCCTTCCAACGATAACTTGATGGAATTATTAATTATGATCGATGCTCTCCGCCGGGCTTCTGCCCAGAGGATTACCGCGGTAATCCCGTATTTTGGTTATGCCCGCCAGGACCGCAAGGATCAGCCGCGCGTGCCGATCACGGCGAAATTAGTGGCTAATCTGTTGACCGTTGCCGGAGCCAATCGGATTCTCACTATGGATTTGCATGCCGGTCAGATCCAGGGTTTTTTCGATATCCCGGTGGACCATCTGTTTTCGGTGAGCGTATTTGTAGACCACTTTTCTAAAATGAATATTAAAGACCTGGTGGCGGTTTCTCCGGATGTCGGCAGCATTAAGATGGCCAGGGCTTATGCCAAAAGAGTTTCATCGAGCCTGGCGATTATCGATAAACGCCGGGTTTCTCCGGAGAAGGCCGAGGCAATCCATATCATGGGGGAGGTGGAAGGTAAAAACGTAATTATTGTCGATGACATGGTCGCTACCGGAAGCTCTCTGATCGAAGCGGTAGAGGCTTTAAAAAAAGCTAATGCTAAGACGATTTATGCGGCCATTGCGCATGGTATTCTATCGGGGCCGGCGATTGAACAGATTAGCCAGTGTAAGGGCTTAGAAAAGCTGCTGATTTCCGACAGTGTACCTTTGCCGCCGCAAAAGCATAACTCTAAGATTCAAGTACTGTCAGTGGCTAGTCTTTTAGCCGAAGCCATTAAAAGAATACATAAAGAGGAATCAGTTAGCTGCCTATTTGATTAATCAGGGAATATCCTTGACATCTTTGATGCCAAGGATTAATTCGCACATTGACTTACTCGTACTGTCGCCTGCCATCCGGCAGGCAGGACTCGTAAGTCAAGTGCTCATTAAGAAAGGTTAAGATGGAAGAGATTGTTTTGGAAGCGCAGTTAAGGGAAGGTACAGGAAGAGCAAAAGTTAAAGATTTAAGGGAAAGCGGCTATTTACCAGCGGTAGTTTATTTTCACGGTAAAGATGCATTAGCCGTCAAGGTTTCCCGCTCTTCATTGTTGAAATTAGTGCATCAATATCGGTTAGAGAGCGTGATCATTAATTTAAAGATTAAAGATGATAAACAAGCTAAAGGCCGGCCCTGCCTGGTCAAAGAGATTCAGTATGACCCGGTGAAGGAAGATATTATACATGTGGATTTTAACGAAATTTCTTTAACCGAGTCGATTAAGGTTAATGTTCCGATTCAGACTAAGGGTGAGGCAATCGGCGTGAAGCAAGAGGGCGGATCTTTAGAGCACCTGCTTTGGGAGATTGAGGTTGAGTGTCTTCCCACCAGCATTCCTAAAGAAATACAGGTAGATATTACGGCTTTGAAAATGGGGGATGCTATTCATATTAAAGATATCGTTTTCCCGGAAGGAGTCAAACCCTTACAGGATGAAACAGCGGTGGTCTTGCATGTGGCTGCTCCGATGAAGGAGGAGGTCCCGGCCGAAGGCGTCGAAGGTGAAGCAGTAGCAGAGCCGGAAGTAATCAAAGAAAAGAAGGAGCTCCCTGGCGAAGCTGCTGCGGATGGGGGGGCTAAAGATAAGGACAAAAAATAAACCTATTAGTGGAATATTCTTAAATCCATGACTTCATCGGGAGTAAAATTGATCGTGGGTTTGGGGAATCCCGGCTTAGCCTATATCGGCAGCCGTCATAATATCGGGTTTGCGGTCCTTAAACTTTTAGCCAGTTCTTTAAAAATTAATTTTAAGCGGGATTCTTCGGTTTCATCGCTAGTCGCCAGATGGCGGAATGATTGTTCGGATTTAATCTTAGCTATGCCGCAGACTTACATGAACCTTAGCGGGGTAGCGGTTAGCGGATTAGTTAAGAAATTTAAGGTTAGCCGGCCCAACATTCTGGTGGTTTGTGATGATTTGGATCTGGAGATCGGCAGGATCAGGATTCGTCCGCAAGGAACAAGCGGCGGCCACCGCGGCTTGGCTTCGATTATCGAACGCCTGGGGGATACGGATTTTTGCCGCTTGCGGATCGGTATTGGTCGGCCCGTAAACAATCAGGATCCTGCAGAATATGTATTAGAAGGTTTTGGTCGCCAGAAAGCAGCCGCTGTTAAACAAGCGGCTCAAGATGCCGCTTGTTGCTGTATGAGCTGGATAGCAGAAGGTATCGAGAAAACGATGAATACCTTCAACTTGAACCCAGCATCAGCAAAAGCTAAAGAGAAAAATAAAACTAATTAACAGAAAGAGAGCAGAGCATGAATAAGTACGAAGCAATGGTGATTGTCAAGCCTGACTTATCCGATGAAGATAAAAAGGCATTATTTAAACAGATCGATGAAGCGATCATTAAGCATGGCGGGCAGATTACTCAATCGGGAGTCTGGGCGGAGCGGCGTAAATTATATTTTCCGATTAAGAAGTCCACGGAAGGGATTTATTATTTGTCCGCTTTTACTGCTCCGGCTGGTGCGATTAAAGAGGTGCGTAGTATTTTCAGAATTAACGAAAGTATCTTAAGATTTTTGTTTACCCGGATGGACAATTAACCGGTAAACCCCTAAAATAAGCCCGGGTGGTAATTCCCGGGCGGAAAGAGCGATCAATGGCCAGTTACAATAAAGTTTTGTTAATGGGCAACCTGACTAAGGATCCCGAATTGCGTTATACTCCGCAAGGTACTGCGGTGGCGAATTTACGCCTGGCAGTCAACCGTAAATACCGCTCTAAGGACCAGGAGTTAAAAGAAGAGGTTTGTTTTATTACTGCCGTGGTCTGGAATAAGCAGGCCGAAACTTGTAACCAGTATTTACATAAAGGCAGCAGTGTTTTTGTCGAAGGCAGGCTGCAATCCCGCTCTTGGGAGGATAATACCGGGGCCAAGCGTTCGGTAATTGAGGTGCGGGCCGAGCGGGTGCAGTTTATGGGTTCACCCGGGACTGCCAAAGGGCAACCGGTATCTAACTTTGCCCCGGCTGAAGCGGCGCCTGAAGAATTAAGCAGTGAATCAACATGGTTAGCAGAAAGCGAGGATGAACCACATGAAGGTTAAAACCAGGGGTTTTGGTAAAGACAAAAAAATTATCAAAAAGAAAAAAGATTCGCTGGGGCCGGTGAGAAAAAGGTTCTGCCGGTTTTGCGCGGATAAATTAGGCAGCATTGATTATAAAGATATCAAAAGGCTTGAAGTTTTTATTACCGAAAAAGGTAAAGTTAATTCCAGCCGTTTTTCCGGCAACTGCGCTAAGCATCAGCGCAGGATTAAGGAACTGATTAACAAGGCCAGATTTTTATCTTTGCTTCCCTATACCCGGTAAATTACAATGGACCCCCGCACCTTCTAAATATTCGTTGCTTAATATTTTTTAAGGCTGTTTAAAAAAAGGGGAACAAATATATACAATATTGAATAAAAAGGTAGGTGCGGGGTGGAAGTTATCCTGATCAAAGATGTCGACAAAATCGGGCGGGCAGGTTCAGTTGTCCAGGTCAAAGAAGGGTTTGCCAGGAATTTTCTTTTTCCCCATAAACTGGCCAGGCCGGCAACTCCGGAAAGCCTCAAAAAATTAGAGCAGGAAAAACAGGCCAGATCCGCGCAATCGGCCAGACTTAAAGAGGAGTCTGAAGCAATTAGGCAGCGTCTGAGCGCCGTATCTTTAACCATCCCGGCTTTGACCTCCGGGGAGGAAGATAAATTATACGGTAGCATTCAGGCACATGATGTCGCTGAGGCCTTAAAAGCAGAAGGCTTAAGTATCGATAAGAGCATGATTGATCTTGAGGAGCCGATTAAAGCTTTGGGGATTTATGAGATACCGGTGAAATTACATCCGGAGGTCGTGGCTAAGGTTAAGTTGTGGGTGGTGAAGAAGTAGTTTTCTAGTTATACCATCATTGAAAATGCCAAAAGACGTAATTATAGACAAACTTCCTCCGCAGAACCTCGATGCGGAGATGGCGGTATTAGGGTCAATGCTGCTGGATGAAGAGGCTGTTTCCGTAGCTGCGGAGAAACTGGATGCCGCCTGTTTTTACAAAGATTCCCACCGTAGAATATTTCAAGCGATCAGCGATCTTTATAACGCGAATAAGGCGGTAGATTTAATTACTTTGACCGATGCCTTAAAAAAAGACGGCTCGCTTGAGGCCATTGGCGGAGCAAGTTATTTAATCTCTTTGGCTAACGTTGTGCCGACCGCGGCCAATATCAATCACTATGCCGGAATCGTCCGCGAAAAATATATCCTCAGGTCTTTAATTAATAACTCCACCAAAATTATTACGGTTTGCCACGAAAGTGAGGGCAATATTGCCGAAGTGGTGGATACTGCCGAAAAGCTGATTTTTGAAGTAAGCGACCACCGCAATCAAGGTTCTTATCTACATCTTAAAGAGATTATCAAAGATAGTATCGAAACGATCGACCGGCTTTATCAGAATAAGGCGCATGTTACCGGTATCCCTACCGGCTATATAGATTTTGATTTAAAAACGGCAGGCCTGCAGCCCTCTGATTTAATTATCGTTGCCGGCCGCCCTTCAATGGGTAAAAGCGCTTTTGCTTTAGGAATCGCCGAATATGCCGGGGTAGTCGAGAAGGTACCGACGGCGGTTTTTAGCTTGGAGATGTCTAAAGAGCAGCTAGTGCAGAGGATGCTCTGTTCCCATGCCCGGGTCGATGCGCATAAAGTAAGGACCGGATATTTGGCGACCAGCGACTGGCCTCGGCTGACCGCGGCCGCCGGCAAACTTTCGGAAGCACCGATTTTTATTGATGATACTCCGGCAATCTCGGTAATGGAGTTACGGGCGCGGGCCCGCAGGCTAAAATCCCATCACGGTATTAAGTTGATCATTTTAGATTATATGCAATTAATGCGCGGTTCAGCGATGAATATGGAAAGCCGGCAACAGGAGATCTCCGAGATTTCACGCTCCCTCAAAGCCTTGGCCAGGGAGTTGAATGTTCCGGTGATTGCCATCAGCCAGCTCTCCCGCGCCGTTGAATCGCGTACGGACCACCGCCCGCAGCTTTCGGATTTAAGGGAATCCGGAGCCATTGAGCAGGACGCCGATGTCGTCGTGCTTATTTTAAGGGAAGAATATTATAATCCTTCCCCGGATAACCAAGGGGTCGCCGAGGCGATTATTGCTAAGCAGCGTAACGGCCCGGTGGGAACTTTAAAGCTGGCTTTTATTAAAGAGTACACCCGGTTTGACAATTTGTCCCGGATTGAATAAGCTTTCCGATATTTGTTTGCTTTAACCGGCTTAATCCTATATAATGATAAAAATGCGTAAACCTATTTTTATATTCTTAATTTTACTTTTGGTTGTAAGTTGTGCGGATTTGGTTTCGGCCCAAGATGACCCGGCGGATCAAACTCAAGCACAATCCACTTCTCCCGCAATTTTAAAGAATGTTACCGCTATTGAAGTCACCGGCAATAAATCGATCAGCACTAATGTAATTGTCTCCAAAATGAAGACGCGGATCGGCAGCGCTTATCAGGAGAATATTATCAGCGACGATTTAAAGCGCCTTTATCTTTTGGGGTTTTTCAGCGATATCAAAATCGATACCCAGGATTATAAAGACGGTTTAAAGATCATAGTTACGGTTACGGAGCGGCCGATCATCGAAAAAATCAGTTTTTCCGGGATCAACCTGATTACGATGAAGGATGAAAAACTCAAAGCCCAGCTAAAATCCAAGGAAACCCAATATCTGGATTATCCTTCTTTAGGAGAAGATGTGCGGATCTTAAAGAAGATGTATGAAAAAATAGGTTACAGCCAAGCGGATATTTCCTATCAGGTTGATGCGAACCCTCAGACGAATAAAGCCAGCGTAATTTTTAAAGTCATCGAAGGCAGAAGGGTGCGGATAAAAGATATCCGTATCCAGGGTAATCAGAGTTTTAAATCCGCCCGGATTCTTAAACTGCTAAAAACCAAACGGGCCTGGTTTTTTAACGCCGGGGTGTTAAAAGAAGAGGTGCTCAAGGAGGATCTGGAGCGCATTAAGTCTTTTTACCAGCGGGAAGGTTTTACCGATGTGGACCTGGATTATCAGATCGATCCCGATGCCAAAAAATCATATTTACTCTTCGTAACGATTAAAGTGACGGAAGGTAAAAAATACCTGGTGGGATCGGTAGCGATTGAAGGTAACCGGGAGATCAGTGAAAAAGAAATCCTTAAAAACCTGACAGACTGTATTCCCGGCAAAGTCTATAGCCAGGAAGCAATGCGCAAAGATTTAACCGGTATCCAAGGTTTGTATTTTGACCGCGGGTATATCTCGGCTCAGATCCAGGAGGCGACCTTAGTTAATACCGACAGTGGCCGGGTGGACCTGACCTACCAGATTATCGAAAATGAAGTGGTGTATGTCGATAAAATTAAGATCCGGGGTAATATTAAAACGAAGGATTTAGTTATCCGCCGGGAATTGCGGATCCATCCGGGAGAGAAATTCGACGGGGAAAAGCTTCGCCGCAGCAAGGAGCGTTTAAACAATCTGGGGTTCTTCGAGGAGGTCAGTTATGATACGGAAGACACCACTAGCCCTTCCAAGAAAAATTTAATGGTTGATGTCAAAGAAACTAAAACCGGCGCCTTCAGCTTTGGCGGCGGTTATAGCACCGTCGATCAGTTCGTGGGCTTTGTGGAGTTAGAACAGAAAAACTTTGACTGGAGAAATTGGCCTTATTTTACGGGTGCCGGCCAGAATATGAAATTACGTGCTTCTATCGGAAATTTGAGTAACGGTTTCGATTTAAGTTTTACCGAGCCCTGGATGTTTGATTATCCGGTTTCTTTCGGGTTTGACCTGTACCGGCGCACCCGTGACCGGGATACGGATTCTGGATATGGTTATGATGAAGCGGTAACCGGAGGAGATTTACGTTTAGGCAGGGAGCTTACCGAATATTTAAGGGGTGATATTACTTACCGGTTAGATGAAATCGAAATCAGCAATCCTACCAGTGATGCTACACAGGATTTAAAAGACGAAGTAGGGACCAATTTGATTAGCGTGCTTTCTCCCAGCCTGACCTTTGATTCCCGGGATAATGTTTTTTATGCCCGCAAAGGTAATCTGGTAAGCGTTTCCATGGACGTGGCCGGGTTAGGCGGAGATAAAAGCTATTTGAAATTTTTCGGCCGCGCTTCGCATTATTTCCCCATGCCGCGTAATTCCGTATTGGAAATAAGGGGCCGTATCGGCATTGCCGAGCCATATAGCGACACGAAAAAACTTCCGATTTATGAAAGATTTTTTGCCGGCGGAGCCTATACTATCAGGGGGTATGAAGAAAGAAAGGTTGGCCCGGTTGATCCGGGTTCGAAAGATCCTTTGGGCGGTGAATCAATGGTGGTCGGGAACATTGAATATACCTATCCGCTATTTAGCTTTTTGAAAGTAGCGGCTTTTTACGATATCGGTAATGTTTGGCAGAAAGCCGGAGATATTTTTTCGTCCCGGGATACCTCAGATCCGCTTAATACCGGAGGTTTTAAATCCAGTTTCGGCATAGGGTTCAGGGTGAATACCCCGATCGGCCCGATTATGCTGGATTATGGTATTCCTTTGAATAAAGCCTCCGGAGAGGAAAGCAAGGATAGCGGTAGATTCCATTTCAGCGCCAGCCACGGGTTTTAATGAGGTTACCATAACAAAGAAGTTCCGCCTCAGAAGCCGCATCAGAATTTTCTGGAATTTTGATGCGTTCGGCGGAATAAATTCGCAGACGGCCTAGCGGCCTACTACTTACGTCAGCATTTATGCCAGAAGGCGACACCCGCGCAATTCCGTTAGCGCGGGGTGAAGCTTCCGTAAGTCGTCTGCTCATTTAATACCCGATTCTTTAGACAAAGGGTATAAATTCGCGCATTGACTTACTCGTACTGTCGTACTCGTAAGTCAAGCGCTCACTTAATACCCGAGTCTCAAGATAAGGGGTATAAATTCGTCCGCCACTGATTCATTGGCGGACTCATTTAAGGAGGGAGTAAAGATGAAAAGGATAGCAGTGATTTTGGGTGGGGCAGTTATCGGTTTGGTTTTATTAGCGGGAAATGCTTTGGCGGCGGATAAGCTTGGTTATATCGATCTTAGCCGTACCTTCAGTGATTACAATAAGACTAAAGGATACGATAAAACCTTAAGCGATAAAGAAAAGGTTTATACCGATGAGCGCGATAAGAAGATTGCCGAACTCAAAGCCTTTCAGGATAAATTAAGCTTGCTTAATGATAAGGAAAGAGAAGCTAAGGGTAGCGAACTGCAATCTAAGGTGAAAGAATTCCAGGAGCGTGACCGCGCCAAGCAGGCGGAATTAAAAAAAGAGCAGGATGAAAAAATGAAAGAAATCCTGCAGGATATCGAAGCTGCGGTGAAGAAATATTCCGAAAAAGAAGGATATACGGTAATTTTTAATGACCGGGTACTGGTTTATCAGTCTCCGAGCATGGATATCACCGATCAGGTTATTGCAATTTTAAACGGGAAGAAGTAGATAAAAACGGCGGTGCATCGCCCGACGCTAATTGGAATTGCGTCGGCGTCCGCCAGGTGGCGGAATTCGCAGACGGCCTTACGGCCTACAACTTACGTCGCACCTCGTGCTCCGTAAGTTGTCTGCTCATTTAAATACCCGAGTCTTAGAATAAGGGGTATAAATTCGGGCATTGATTTACGAACACTGGGTGTTCGTAAATCAAGCCCTCATTTATGAAAAAGACACTTAAAGAAATAGCTAAACGTATCGATGGTCAGGTGGTCGGAGACGGAGAAATTGTAATTACCGGCGCTTCCGGGATTAGAGAGGCTG
>JBFZAU010000081.1:0-3021 GCA_041308825.1 Candidatus Omnitrophota bacterium | reverse complement strand
CTCCCGTGAGCATTAAAAATACATCCCGGCTTTCCCCAAAACTAAGCCGGGAAGACAAATCTTCTTTTCCTGCACCAAACTCCTCCTTAAAGATCTTCTCTACCTTAATCGGAGTTACTTTTTCTACTCCGAAAGGAATCTTGGCATGCAACCCGGGCGAACTCAATCTAGTATATTTACCGAACCTTTGAATTACCCCGACCTCATCCGGGCCGATTGAATAGATTAAACCCTTTAGGCCTGATAATATTAATAAAACTGCAATTACGATAGGGATCCTTTTTGAGAAACTTGCGAATTTCTTTTTACCCACGTCAATTATTTCATCGGGGTTAGGAACATTCTGCCAATCCATAAAAAGCTCCTTTCTTCAAAAAATATCTACTTAACAATAAAAAACGCCAACTGCGATAATCGCAGATGGCGGCCCGACCATCTAAACCTTCGGGATTGAATCCCGAACCCATTTTTATATTATAAAACTAGCTTACATCTCTACTTTACTCCAATCATACCCCTTGTCAAGAACAATCGAAAAAAATACACAAAATTAAAAATCTTTCCAACTCAAAATTATTCGTCATATTTATATTTGCAGTTATAGTATATAAAATTAATGTATTTCTATATCCACGAAAACTCGCTAAATACTTGGAAGTAGAAAATATCTGTTAAAATGGAATTTTAGCCCTATTTGTGCTAAAATTAACTGGAACCTTTAAAAACTATCGCGGGCTAAGCCAGATGCAAGCTAATAAGAATTCTACAAATTCGGTGATAGGTTTCCGCCCTGCCGCGCACTGCGGCTTGATCATCTGGATCTTTCATTTTTTAAACGCCGCTGATCTTGCTTGGCATAATCGCCTGCGCATGGATTTAGGCGATCTTGAAATCCTCAAAAACATCCCCAGAGGTTCCGGCTTAATATTAACCGCTAATCATGCCGACGAAATGGACCCTAAAGTGATTTTTGAACTTTCCCGCCTTTGTCATCGCCGATTCACTTATATGATTAATTCCGAGGCTTTTGAAGAATTACACGGTTTCATCGGATGGTGGTTACAACATTTAGGAGGTTTTTCGGTCGAAAGAGGCGGTAATGACCAAGTGGCCAGAGATTATGCGGTTGAGGTTATCAAAAAAAGCTCTGATGCCCTAATTATGTTTCCGGAAGGAGAAATCTCTTATTTAAATGACCTGGTGCAACCTTTTAAAACCGGAGTTATCCATATGGATTTGCAGGCAATAGCGCAAGCCCGGGAAACCAAACCACTCTGGACAGCTTTTTTGCTACCAATTGCCATCAAATATCGCTACCGTAAACCGATTAAATTAATTTTGGATCGAAAAATCCGCGCGATTGAAAAACGACTCTTGATCCGCGCGAACTTCTATACCTTCCAGGAAAAAATCATCCGAATTATGGCGAAAATTTTAAAGCGTCAAACCCTCATTAACCGCACCCAAAAAGTCTCCGAGCAAATAGCCCGGCTCAAAGAACAGCTGGGCGAAGTCCAGGCGGCGATTCTTTCCAAAATCCTGGTGAAATACCCGCAGCTCAAAGACGATCCCCAAGCGCTGTTTGCCAACCGTGCGCAAAAAATTATTGCTTTCCTACGAGAACAGTTAAACCAAAAAAATCTTTCTACTCTCGCAACCCGGCTAGAACTTCAAAAAGACATTAAAGATCTCAAAGAAATCATTCAAATGGCGGAATGGCAACCGCAATATATCGGCCTGACTCCTTCAGAAGAACGGTTAGCCGAAGTCGTGATGAAACTTGAACGCGAAGTATTCGGACTCAAAAGACCCCGCCCACTGGGCAACCGGAATATCTCCATACGCATCGGTCAACCCCTGGATCTAAGCGGCCATATTGCAGAATATCAGAAAGACCCCTCTACCTTATCCCACCGGCTTGCCGAAGAACTACGTCAAAATATTCAGTCACTAATTGCAAAAATGTAAAGAGCGGCAGTTACTGGGCCCTGTCGGAGGCGCCTATCTTAACGGCTGTTTCTCTTTTAATTTTTTCGCAATAATCTACATCTTCGGAAACATTTATATTATTTTCTTGCCCTGATTTTTCTAACTTAAAAATGGCGTCTGAAACATAGGATTCTGCGGTAGCATAAGATTCTTTAGCCTGGTATGGTATTGAAGCACATTCTGCCTTATCCAGCCAACTTATGGCTTTTTTATAGCTCACATTCGCCTCTCTTAAGTCGGGATTATTAGACAATTCTCTGCGATATGGTGTTTTACAGGTAGCACAGCCATTGAGTAAAATTACCCCGATTACTAAAACCATGATACTAAATCTTCGAATATATTTTATCATCCTATTCACCTCCCTTGATAATCTTTGAGATTCCTGCTCATATTTATCATGAAGAATGTCCAGCGGCTATGGTAAACCCGAGTAATTCCTCGGCTATCGACACAAGCAAAGCGGTTTGCCTGGAAACATTATCCATTACTTCTTTTTGCTCCGCATTAAGCTGGCCGTATGATCCACTTTGAAGTAACGATATATTTCCGCTAATTACCCCCAGCGGTGTACGCAGTTTATGCGCAATAAGCATCAAAGTATTCTGTCTTATAAATTCCTCCGTGCGCGTTGCACTAACATCGCGTAAAATAAAAACAATACTTAACAACTCTCCGGAAGAATTTTTTACCAAATCCAGGCTCGCTTCTAAATATAATGCCTTTGTCGTTTCTGATTTTTTACGGGTAATATCAAAAGTTTTATGCGCAATCGCTAAATCCATCAGTGCTTCTTTATTTATAGAAACAGAATACTCATTAAATAGCGTTTCGACTAAATTAACATTTTCGGCGGCGGCAATATTTAAGTACTTTAAAATCGCAGCATTACCGTCTTTAAGCAGATAATCCGGGCTACAGATAGCGATACCATCGCTTACCTTATCCACCACCACCTTAAATTTCTTATTTTCATCTAACTGCCGCAGATAATCACTTATTTTGAGGAGAGACTTCACCCTTGCCAATAGT
>JBFZAU010000080.1:0-7859 GCA_041308825.1 Candidatus Omnitrophota bacterium | reverse complement strand
AAAGATCCAGTAAATCGTTGATCAGTAAACTTAAACGCTTGCAGTTACGCGAAGCAATCGAAAGAAACTGCTGTTGGTTTGCCGAAAGCTCATTGCCGGCATTACTTAAAAGAAAGGTGATCGCCTTATCAATAGAAACCAAAGGTGTTCGCAATTCGTGGGTTACGTTAGCGACAAAACCGGCTTTTAACCGGTCGATTTCTTTCTGTTTGGTAATATCACTTAAAACTGAAACCATCCCCACGGTCTGGCCGTTCTCGTTTTCAATTACCGCGCTGGATGCCCGAATCGTCTTTGAGGTCTCATGATTCTGACTGAATAATTCGATTTCTTTGCCTTCTTTTTTATCATTGGTATCTCTGACTAAAGAAAGCAACTGCTCTTGCTTCATGCTGTCATCTACGGGTTTGCCGATTTTGTCTTTGCGGCTGACCCCCAGAAGCCGCTCGGCGGCCGGGTTCATCATCACTACTTTACCGGCGGCATCCACCACCAAAAGGCCTTCGGCAACGCTGCGAATAACCGCGTCGGTTTGTTTCTTTTCCGAAATCGCCCGGTTGTATTTATCCCAGGCGATCTCTTCGCTTTTGGCGTTCTTTTCGATTATACTTTCATATTTTTTGCTGACCTCTTTAGTCGTTTGCTCGATTCTTTTATTCAGCTCCTGTCCAAAGATATCCGAAACAATCCTGGTGACCTCCTGACAGCGCTGTTGGGAATCTAATACTCCGCTAATGCCATGATAAACGGTATCCTTAATCGCTGCATCGTTTATAATCTGGGGGATGGTAACCCCTCTTCTTTGCGCGTCCTCCTCCTTTAATCTTGCTTCTTCGGACAGTTTAGCCCAATGAATCAACAATAAAGCAATGACAATACTGGCAACCGGCGTTACAATATAAATGATCGTTAGGAGTGACATAATTAAAGCGGCGGCTAAATTTACCTGTACCTGTATGGCATTTTATATATTTTATCAATAACCGCGCGTTTGTCTATCGATTTTAGCGCAATTTAGCGGGATACGCAATCGTTGCCTTGATGATGCCAACTTTCTACCCGTCCGTTCTGGTTAATGATAAAACTGGTACGGCAAAATAATTTAAATTTCTGCACGGGGGTAGTTTCGGTAACCAGCTGCGTAGCCGTTCCGCTGTAAGGCTTGCCGTCAATGGTACCGGATTGATAGACCGTCTGCGGATAAGTATAGGTATTGCCGCCGGTCCTGATGGTATCCTTACGCACATACTCGACCGCTTTTTTACCGTCGGATAAATTGTACTCTTTATCCGGGACCCCCCAGTTGGAAATTAAAAACTCTTCGGTCGAGCCGACCAGGCTATTCAGCTTAGCCTCATATTTAGCAGTCGTGGCGCAACCCCACAAAACTAAACACAATAACCAAAGCAAAATTTTTTTCATTTTGTCCTCCGCCGGCAGTTTTCTGTCTAATTTATTTTACTGCAAATCAGAACCTGCGCAAGCAGTTAATTTTCCTTTAACGGACACTGGCGGTAGCGGTATAAGTATAGGCATCCCGAGCAAGGTTGGCGATAAAATTCTTGGAGGAGAGTGCGTTAGGATTGGTATGCCGGGTAAGAACACAGATTAAAAGATCCCCGGAAGCGCAAAAAACGATTCCCGCGTCATGGCAAACATTACGCTCCAGGCCCGTCTTATGGGCCACCGTAACCTCAACCGGTAAATATTTAGGGATCCGGTCATTGACCCTTTGTAATTTTAAGACCTTCAGGCATTGTTCCGCAAGCTTCCGGTTGACCAGTTTACGGCGATAAATTTGCTCCAGCAGCCAAGCGATATCCCCAGCGCTTGTATAATTCTCGATACCCCGGGCGCGCAAACGGTAATCGGCAATCGGACGGGAAAGTTCAGTATCTTGCAGCCCTAAACGGACAAAAGCGCGGTTTAAATAGTCGATCCCCACCAGATTCGTCAAGATGTTCGTGGCGGTATTATCGCTATCATAAATCATCAAGCCGATTAACTCTTCTACCTTAAACACGGTGCCCGGCCGGACCTCTTTTAAGGTGCCCGAACCGGATAATTTATCGCTGTTTTTCAAAACTACCTGGCGATCGAGTTTAATCCTGCCTTCTTGAGCCGCCATAAAACAAGCGCACATAATCGGCACTTTGGCTAAGCTGGCGGAAGGAAAAAGTTTATTCTTTTGATACGCCAGCTCCCAATCAAAACGTAAATCTTTAATCACGATCCCGGCCTCTCCGTTAAAGCGCAAGAGCTGCCGGGATATTTTCTGCTTTAGCTGGGCCCAAGCCGCCTTTCTTTGAGTAAGGGCAGCCTGTTTTTCAAACTGCGTAAAAAACAAAAATCCCAAATACATCCCGGCGATGATTAATCCGGCAGTCAAGCCGATTTTCAATATTCTTTTAGCGGTCAAATTCATTTTACCCTCTGGTTGATTTCTGAATTATACCACCGCAAAATTAACGGCACAACAATAAAACCGTTGCTTGAGATAAAACTCTATGCTAAATTTAACCTGATGAAGAAAAGCTTCTTTTCCTTATTTATCTTGCTGAGCTGCCCGCTTCTCCTCTGTTCCTGCGCCTGCCTCGGCAGCCCCAAACTGGCTAATTTCAGCGATCCCAACAGCCCCCGGTATGTACAGCTTGAGATTGCCCAACCCCCTGCTGAACCGGACAAAAAAATAATTAAAGTTGTCTCCTACAATATCAATCTTTGCAAAAAAATCGGCTCCGTCCTAAAGCTGCTGCGGGAAACCCCTCATCTGGCCCAAGCCGATATCATCTGCCTGCAGGAGATGAATCTGGAAGGAGTAAAGTTTCTTTCCGCAGCCCTTAAATATAATTATGTATATTATCCCAGCGCGATCCATCCCGAAAATAATCAAGATTTCGGCCAGGCAATTTTAAGTAAATGGCCACTTAAAAACGACCGCAAAATCCTGCTGCCGGCTTCTTTTAAAGACCGGTATCTTAAAATCCAAAGGTGCGCAATCGGCGCCCAAGTGTTAATTCATAATCTGCGAATTACGGTATTTTCGGCGCACTTAGGAGTAATGATTTCTCCGCCGGACAGAATCGAGCAGCTGCGCACGGTAATCGCGGCGATCCCTGCAAACAGCGAAAACTGCATTATCGCCGGAGATTTTAATACTTACGCCCGGATACATACCCAGGCGGTAACCCGGATTTTAAAAGAAAACGGATTTTTACTGGCAACGGAAAATACCGGCTGGACTTATAAATACTGGTATTTATTAAACTATAAAACGGCGCTGGATTATATTTTTTACAAAGGGCTGCGATTAATCAAGGCCGGCAAAATTAACGACCGCCAAGGTTCCGATCATTTACCGGTCTGGGCGGTCTTTGCGTTTTAAAAATTGCCCTGCTCAAGCTAATTTTCTTTACCCGATGCCTTTTTTAATCCCTCAAGAAACTCAGGATCCACCGCAAACCCCAACTCTTTAGCTTTATACACATCTGCCCAGGCGGCATCGAATTCTTTTGCCTTATAATGAATAAAACCCCGGCTAGCATAAGCCCCTCCCAGGTTAGGATTAAGTTCAATAGCCTTATTGAGATCGGCAAGGGCGCGACTCGCAGCCCCCTGCCGGTTAAACTCATCCCCGCGTTTCAAATATTCTTCGGCAGTTTGAGGTTCAACAGAAGTCAAATCCTCACCCTGGGTTGGCTGCTCTTCGGCGGCCAAAGAAGCTTCCGGGGCACCCCCCATATTCAAGACCTCTGTATCAACCTCAGCAGCAGGTACGGATTCATCAGAAGAAGCAGTTACCACGGGAGTTATTTCGCTTGCGGAAATTTTTACCTCTAAAGCGGCATCGGTATCATTCAAAGTTTCGGCTTGAGCAATACTTTCAATTTCATCCATAAAGTAAATAACCGGAACACCTTCAAAATCCATCGTGATATATTTTTCCGTCCTTTCCAGAATATTTCCTTCTATTGTTTTGCCGGATTTAAACACGATGGTTTCCGCAAATACAGAGATTGGCAAACCAATAACGCATAAAATAATCAGCAGCTTTTTCTCCATATTCCCTCCTAATGACACCTTGCGTTCCCGGATTGTTTAAACAGCTAAAAATTAACTCACATCCAGAGCATTCAACCGTAAATGTAAGGGTAGCGAATACAACAAATCCTAAGATTTATTTTGCTTTTTCCTTAGCTTCCTGCCGCAGGTCTTTTAAATCTTCTTTGGCCAATTTCATTTTTTTACGGATATTAGCCAGTTTTTTCTTTAAGGGCTTGGCCTCATTTTCGATTTTTTTAATCTCGGTTTCCAGCTGCTTAGCCTCCTCCTGCAGAGAGACTAACTCATCCTTAATTTCCATCTCTTCACTTCTAGCTTTCGGAGTATCTTTAACCGGCTCTTTCCCCGCATAAAGATTGGCCGTAAACACCACAACCAAAACCAGCGCCAAACATATTTTTCTTTTCATTTCGCCTTTCCGCAGAATCTGCGGCTTAAAATCGAAAATCCGCTGCAGGCTGAATTCGACCAATCGGACTATCCGGAGAAGGTTTTTCCGGAAACCAACCCCTCCTCCTCCAGCCGGGTAAAAAATACCGGGTAATATTGAAAAGCCGACTTTAATTGTTCAATCGTCTGCTCTCCCACTCTCTCCTCCTGCAGGGTGAACAGGTCATTGTAAAAGATCTCTTCATTCTTTAAACCCCGCAACTCGGTAATGCAGGTTACCCGACGCTTCCCGTCGCGCATACGCTCGACATGCACCACCAGATTAATGGTATTGGAAATCATCTTGCGGATCTCCAGGGAAGACAAATTCAACCCCAGCATCAGCACCATAGACTCTAAACGGTTCATTGCTTCATTCGGCGAATTACCGTGGATAATCCCGATCGCCCCGGTATTACCCATCGACATCGCCTGCAACATATCCACCGCTTCGGCGCCCCTGATTTCTCCGAAGATCAAACGATCCGGAGACATCCGCAGGGAGTTTTTGGTTAAATCGCGCAAAGTAACCTCCCCCTTACCCTCCCGGTCAGGCAGGCGAGTCTCCAGAGAGACCACATCCTCTTTATCGATCTTTAACTCCGCAGCATCCTCGATGGTCACTATCCTTTCATCGGTATCAAAATAATGCGAAAGCATCTGTAAAAGCGTAGTTTTACCCACCCCGGTCCCCCCGGATAAAATCATATTCACCCTGCCTTTAACGCAGGCCACCAGGAAATCCGCCGCCTTGCGGTTTAACATCCCCATACTGATCAAGTCATCCAGGCATTTAATTTTATTGGAAAACTTCCGGAAGGTTACCGCCGCTCCGAAACGCGACAGCGGCGGGATAATCGCGTTGATACGCGTTCCATCTTCGATACACAGGTCGGCATAAGGATACTCTTGATCAATCCGCTTGTTATAAGCGGTAAAAATATCATTGATCAGTTTACTCAGCTCCTCCACGTTTTTAAAACAAACTTCCACCGGGATCTTTTTACCGCTCTTTTCCACAAAGATTTTATCGTAGCTGTTAATCATAATTTCCGAAATATCCGGATCATCCAAAAGCGGCTTGACCGGCCCGAAAGCAATCTGTTTGCTCATTTTTTCCTCGATTCTATGGTTAAACCTTTTAATTCTTTATTTTCTTAACCGCATCCTGCATTTCAGGGCTATTCACAATCTCCATAAACTTAGGGTTATTCATCAGGCTCTGGATATCCCCTTTTTTCGCCGCTTCTAAAATTTCAGGGTCATTGGCCATCTCCTGCAAGTTTGGATTTTTGGCAATACCGGTAACCAAGGCCGCATTCTCGGGATTAGCCATCAACTTTTCGTGCATCGCCGCCACCTGCGCTTGCCTTAAATCGCCGGACTTATCCGCCCCGAAGGTACAAGCAGAGCTGGCGGTTTCGATACGCGCAACTTTATCCGCGGGGACCTTGATCTCTCCGGCAGCCGGAGCCTTAAACGTATAAACCCCGTTGACAAAAGAAACCACCTCGGCGTTAATCGTAGAGCCATCGCTCAATTCAATCTTGCTTAACTGTTGGCCAAAAACATTCCCTGCCCCCAGCGTTAAAATCAGCGCGCCAAAGATAAAAGTTTTTTTCACTTGAGCCCCCTTCCCCTTGAATAATCATGTCTAAGCTTATGTTTTATTTTACCACAGGGAAATTATAATTCAACCTTGTAATCTTAAGGGCGGTGTGGTAATATTCTTTATATTAAACAGGAGAGGCAGAATGCACGAAACATTCCTTTACAATCCGCAGACGGGGATCAGCCTAGAACGGCTTACTCCGGGACAAATGCAGGAAACGATCAAAGACCCCGCCACTATTTTATGGCTGGATATCCAGGATATCGACGATAACGATATCGATCTGCTCACCGGCGTATTTAATATCCACCCGCTGACGATCGAAGATTTTATTATGGTCAATGCCCGGCCGAAAGTCGAAAACTTTAAAGACTATCTCTTCCTGATTATGTTTTCCCTGGAGTGCTCCGGTAACGGAAAATGCATCAGTAAAATTAAAATGAATGAACTGGATTTCTGTCTGGGTAAAAACTTCCTGGTGACTTCGCATAACGAAACCATCCAAAGCTTAACCCTCAACAAAGAAAGGATCCGTAAAGATTCCCCGATCATTAAAAACGGGACAGACTTTCTTTTATACGCACTGGTCGATAGCTTAGTCGACAGCTACTTTCCGGTCATCCATACCTTCGATGAATCGGTGGACCAGATGAGCGATGAGCTGTTTAAAGACCCGACCAATGAAACCCTCAAAAAAATCTATACCTTGAAAAATGAAATTATCCATCTGCGCCGGACCATCGGCCCGCAGGCGGATGTGATCAGCTTATTGGCCCGCGGCGATTATTCGCAGGTTACCCCTCCCAACGCTATTTATTTCCGGAATATTTACGACAGTTTAATCCGCATCAACGATATCGTAGGGACCTCCCGGGATATTATTACCGGGGCGATGGAAGCCTATGTTTCGGTAGTTTCAAACCGCCTGAACGAAATCATGAAAACTCTAACTGTAATTTCTACGATCGTTATGCCCCTCACCTTGATTGCCAGTATTTACGGCATGAACTTTAAACATATGCCGGAATTGGAACACCAGTTCGGCTATCCTGCCGTCATTTTCACCATGGCCCTGATCACAATCGTCATGATGATCTATTTTAAACGCCGTAAGTGGCTTTAACCTAGAAACAGTTTCTATGCTACTCCGGCAGTGTACCTCTGCTATACTGAACAGTGTACCCATCTCCAGCGCCATAAAATAACGCGCAAACAATAGGCTAATTTCTCTTCCCCTTTCAAGATTAAAATAGTATAATTCTTTTACCGTTTAAGGAGGTTGTCATGAAAAAAACCACTTTTCTTGCTGCAGGTTTATGGGTTATCTGCATTTTATTTTCTGGGATACTCTATGCCGAAAATAATAGCCCGGATAACAATTTGTCTGGCGGTATGGAGGTACAAGAGGTAGAGCCGGGTTATAAATTACTCCTGCCCAAGGGAACAATGATTCAGAAGAAAGGCGACTTAAGAGTAGTGGAGGGGCCGGGGGAATACGCGGCGAGAAGATTCGAAGAATATGACGCACAGATAGCAGAAATAAACCGCAAGATTGAAACACTGCAAAAGAAAATTGAAGAAATTAAAAACGCAAATCAACAGTAGCTGACATATCATCCTGCCGGATAACCGTAACAGGCCTGCCCGGCTTCATTAACGCCATTACAGCCGCTTACCAGGTGCCCCCTTGCCGGGTAAGTTTCGCGACGGACTGATAACTGAGAAGGTACAAATAGTGTATTAAGAACTAAATAGG
>JBFZAU010000079.1:0-4422 GCA_041308825.1 Candidatus Omnitrophota bacterium | reverse complement strand
CCCCCGATATCCAAGGTACGAATCGTCACCGGATGCGGATTCATTTCTTCCGCCACGTATTTATAAGCCTGATAATGCTCCTCTTCACTGGGAGAATCTTTGCGGTTCATATAAAAGAACTCCGTACGATACAGCCCAATCCCCTGGCCGCCATGCAGTTTTACCCCGGGAACCTCATCCGGAAATTCTATATTGGCATTAATCACGACCAGCCGGCCATCGAGCGTCTCACCGGGCAAATCCTTAACCTGCAAAAATTTGTCCGCAATACCTTTTAATTTTTCAAGTTTCTGCTGATAACTCTTAAGGGTTTCTTCATCCGGATTGATAATCACCATCCCGGTTGAACCATCCACGATCAAAATATCGCCGGGATTCACCTGGGCTGTCACACCCTCTAAACCTACAACCGCCGGGATTTCCAAAGACTTGGCCATAATCGCGGTGTGCGAAGTTTTTCCTCCGACATCGGTAACAAAGCCGGCCACATTCTTAGTATGCATCGCCGCAGTATCGGAAGGCGAAATATCGTGCGCCACAATAATTGCCCGGCCGCCGATTTCATCCAGGCTCTTTTTCTTCTTGCCCAGTAAATTTCTTAATATCCTCTTTCCGACATCATTAATATCCGCGGCCCGCTCTTTAAGATACTCATCCTCAATCTCCAAGAACACGCTGATATACTTCTTTAAAACATCAGAGAAGATGTAGGCGACATTAAGCTGCTCTTTTTTAAGCCGGCTGATTACCTCTTCGATCAGCATCCGGTCTTCCAAAACTAAAAGATGCGCATCAAAGATCTGCGCCTCCTGCTGCCCCATATCCAGGCTGATCCTCTTCTGCAGCTCGATAATTTCGCGGCGGGTTTGAATTAAAGCTTCCTCAAAAAGCTGAATTTGCGCGGGAATATCCGCCCAGTCGATTGTCTGGCGCAAAACGGTCAACTCTTCTTTTCCCAGTATATAAGCCGGACCGATACGAATGCCGCTGGCTGCCGCAATCCCTTTTAATTGGATCATAGCTCTTCCTCGCTACTGATTAATTTCTCCAACTCCCCTAAAGCTGCCTCGGCATCATCTCCGTCAGCCTCAACCACAATCAAACTATCCTTTTCCGCCCCTAACATCAAAATCCCCATAATCGACTTACCGTTAACCTCCTCATCATCATGGCGTACGGTAATCTGAGCATCGAATTTATTGGCAATCTGCACAAATAAAGCTGCAGGCCGGGCATGTAAACCCTGTTTATTTTTTACGGTTAATTCTTTCTTAATCAAAGGCATTTTAAAATATTAAATCCATCTCGCTCCCCCGGCGCATAATTTAAGCAAAACTCAGCACATTCGCCGGGGTTAGTTCATCCGCCACGAATTAATGGCGAACTCACTAAATCTCTTCAATAAAACTTAAAATAATCTTGGCTAATTTCTCCGGGTCATGCCGGATCACTCCGTCCTGCACCATCGTAAAATCCTCTTCTACCACCCGATAGCCGAGATTTTCGATTTTTTTCCGGTCGCAAACCACCAAAAGCGAATTATCCTGGGAATAGCGCTTTAAGATTTCATCCGGCACCTCCCCATTATTCACGACACAATAACTCAAGACATTTTCGTGGCTATGTTTTAATAAAGCTTTGATGTGGTCGGAAACACTGTAACCGTCGGTCTCTCCCGGTTGAGTCATCACATTACAAACATAAACCTTGGTCGCTTCGGATTCCGCAATGGCCTGAGTAATCTCTTTAATTAAAAGATTCGGAATTATACTGGTATATAAAGAACCCGGACCTAAAACAATGATTTGGGCTTCTTTAATCACTTTCAAAGCATCCGGGGTGGCCAACGGCTGCTCCGGAGTAAGACTGACCCGGTTGATTAATTTTCTTGCCTTAGGAATTTGATCCTCTCCCGTAACTACCGAACCGTCCGCATAATGGGCCACCAGGCTTACATCCCCCAAGGTTGAAGGGATCACTTGGCCGCGTAAAGCTAAAACCTTGCTGGTTTCCTTAATCGCCTTTTCGAAATCCCCGGTTAAACGGGTCATCACCGTAAGAAAAAGATTGCCGAAAGAATGCCCGGAAAACTCCGAATTCCCGTCAAACCGAAACTGAAAAAGATCGCGCATCAATGTCGGGGCATCCGCCAGCGCCACCAGGCAGTTACGGATATCTCCGGGAGGTAAAACATCAAATTGCTGCCTTAAGCGTCCGCTAGAGCCTCCGCTATCGGCGACAGTAACCACCGCAGAGATATTGGAAGTATAGTTTTTCAACCCGCTTAAAAGAACAGATAATCCTGTCCCCCCGCCTACCGCGACAATCCGCGGGCCACGGCTCAACTGTTTCTTCTGATATAAAAGATCAATCAGCTGCGTACTGCGGCTAGCCGGTACGAATATCGCGATAAAAGAACGCATCAGGCGTTTAATCCCCAGGATCAAAATAATAATTCCGGAAAAAACAATCAAAGCATCCAGAAACTGGATTAACCAAAATTCTTCCCGGCGCAAATTAGCAGTGCCCAGGATTAACAGCAGGACCCCAAAAGCGCTCAGGGCTACCCAGCGCTTAATCCCGATCCCCGGGTAAAACCATTTTAAAATATCATCGGTTTTAGTTTTCATGCGATATAACTATTTTTATATTGATTAAAGGATTACTTCCACCGGCTGATGGTTAGCCGGGAATTTATTAAAATAAAGGCAACCAGCAGATTAAATCTTTTTTTCATCTTCCTGAGTGATAACCTTAATTACGGATTTTTCATCCGCACAGGTACGTAAGGTATCCCGGAAGTATTTATCCTTTAAAAGACGGGAAATCCTGGCTAATGCTTTAAGGTGCGGACCGGCAGAATCCTGCGGGGCAACCAGCAAAAAGAAGATATAGGCTAATTCGCCGTCCAGGGAATCGAAATCTACCCCTTTTTTGGAAAGACCGAAAGCCGCTACCAGCTTATCCACGCAATCGCATTTGGCATGGGGGATAGCGATCCCCTGGCCGATGGCCGTTGAACCGAGCGCTTCGCGCGACATCAACGCATCGATTAACTTATTACGATTACGCTTTTCTACATCGCCGGATTCGATCAAAAAATCCACCATCTCCTGGATCACCTCTTCCTTGCTAGTGGACTTAATATCGGTGAGAATTGCTTTCTTTGAGAGAAAATCCATTATCTGCATTGGTATACTCCTCCTATTGTAAATTCATGGAGCGGGAGACGGGATTCGAACCCGCGACATCAACCTTGGCAAGGTTGCGCTCTAGCCAGCTGAGCTACTCCCGCAATACCTATTGCGCACCAACGCAATTCCGCTCAGCGTTGGGTGCTGCGTTTCCTAACTTTTGCGCGCCGACGCAAATCCGATCTGCGTCGGGCGCTGCAAAACTATATTGCCTCTCGCTCGAAACAAAAATTTATTTCATGTTACTCATTACCCCTTGCTCAAACCTAAATGATACGGTTTAAGCAGACACAATATTTGTATCGCTGCGGGGCAAGAATTTCGCTCGGCGAAATTCTTAGTGGGCGGAAGAGGATTTGAACCTCCAAGGGTTACCCCAATAGCTCCTAAGGCTATCGCGTATGCCAATTCCGCCATCCGCCCGGAAATTTCCTCTCCACCGACAAATAAATTCTGATAACTGTGGTTTGTGAGCGTGCATCAGAAATTTTTCGGCAAATGTGCGCAAGGATTTACGACGAGCGAAGGCCGACGCTTTTGCTGGTCGGCCGAGAGCGAGTCGTAAACCGTAGCGCACGGCGAAAATCTTCGTGCCGTAGCAAAAGACGGAAAGCGATACATTAAAAAGAACAATTTCCCTAGTTCAAGCGTCCCGGCGAAAAACTAGCCAAGACAGACCAAAACTCTTAATCTAAAAGAGCAACTACCCTCGCCCAGGCGGCACCCGTGTTTTTAATCCGCACCGGCATACAGAGAATTTTAAATCCGGTTGCCGGCAACTTTTCTAAATTCGCCAGGCGTTCAATATGAATAAATTCTTTTTTGCGGCCGAAAAAATGCGCCGGGTAAAATGTCTTGGGGTCTTTGGTCTTTAAAAATTCCGTAAGCATAAACCGGTAAGGCCGGTCAATCCCCATCGTATCCACACCGAAGATTTTAATCCCTTTGGATAATAAATAATCGATCGCTTCCGGGTCTACTCCGGGATAATCGGTAAAATATTTCGGGCCGCCGTATATTTTATCCGCGCCGGTATGCAATAAAACGATATCTAAGGGTTTAAGCTGATAATTAATTTTATCCAGGGCCGCGGTAATATCGTGCGCCTTGATTACTTCGTTGGATTTTTTATGCCTTAAATCAAGCTTCACCCCGGGCTGAAAACAATATTCCAGGGGTATTTCGTCGGCGGTTTTAGAAGCGCGGTTATCGGATTTTGAGCCGTAAT
>JBFZAU010000078.1:0-10926 GCA_041308825.1 Candidatus Omnitrophota bacterium | reverse complement strand
CACTGATCTGCCGGGTGGACATAATCCTTACTCACTGCTCGTTGCCCAGGAGGCTCAAGCTCAAGCCGAACAAAGCTTCGGTAAGAATAGGACCTTAACCGATGTTCCGGTAGAAAACCTGGATTTAGCCAATGCGGAAAGTTTTCTTAATGATCATTTTGCTGTTCTGGCGCGTTTATTGAAAATGCTGGAAGTATTGATCGGCCGCGCGCCGCCCGCATTAGCCCATTGGCGTTTAGTTCTTACCTCCGATTCATCCCTCACCCAAGGCAATGTCGCTGCCTGTGATATCGATCGGCGCATCGTTTACATCCATCCCTATTTCTTCGAGCTTACTCAAGCGCAGCAATTAGAAATTCTTTACCATGAGTTGATCAGCCACATTGTTAAAGGTATCCGTGACGAAGACGCGGCGATGCGGGATACACAGCTGGCCATGCGCGTCAATGTGGTTTTCCCCCGTTCTTTTGGCCGGGCTTGCGCGCATTTGGTGGCGCAAGAGATCCGGCGCCTGCAGGCGGATTCTTGGCGTTATGTCAATATTGTTTTTGCTACCGGTAACACGATGGTTGAGTTCCTCGATTTTCTTGCTCAGGAACCAGGTATCGATTGGTTGCGGGTACGCGCCTTTCATCTGGATGAATATCAGGGGCTTCCCACAGACAGCCCGTATTCTTTTGCCTATTTCCTGAATAAGAATATTTTTTCTAAAGTTCCGATCCCCGCGGAAAATATATACTATGTTAATGGCGCTAGTCCTGATTTGGCCGGCTATATGCAGAGATTACGTGATTTTGGCGGAGCCGATATCGTGCTTTTGGGGGTGGGTATGGATGGGCATCTGGCTTTCAATGAGCCGCCGCATTATTCCAGTTTCTCCGCAAGGATGCAGGAGATCAGAGTAGATGAAACTACTATCCTGGCTAATGAAGCTGATTATCCGGGCATCCGCGATAATCCTTATGCCTATACGATGGGAATGGCTGATATTTTCGAAGGCCGGCATCTTTTCTTCTTTGCCAATAAAGAAAAGAAAGCCGCGATTGTAGAGGCGGCTTTGATGGGGCCGGTAACCGAGGATGTCCCGGCTTCATTATTGCAAAAGCACCCTAATGTTACGATTGTGCTTGATGATGGATCAGCCAGTCTTCTGCCGGCAGAGTTTTGCGAAAACATCCGGAATGATACCGCGGTTTTTCGTAAAGATCAGTTGCTTAGATTGAAAGGCCAGCGGTTGATCGTTATCGGTGATTTGCATACGGATGTCGCGGCATTGGAAGCGATTATGGCGCAAGTTCCCGAAGTAGAGCTCCAGGCGGGAAGGACTCAGGTTATATTTGTGGGAGATGCCTTTAAAACAATTAACCGTAAGGATTTTGAAAAACTGGTACTGGCCGAAAATGACAAGAAAGCATCTGATCCTTTAGATGAAAACGAACAAGCATTGGTTAGCGCATTTTTCGATACTCATAATATTGCTTTGCGAACAAGAGAGCTTTTTGAAATGCTGCAAAGGCTGAAAAACAAATACCCGGATAATTTCCATATTTTAGTAGGTAATGCGGAATTCGGGCTCGATTATGACAGCGATCAGTCCAGGCAGATACAGGAAGCCCTCGGCGATTATTATCAGGAGGTAAAGCGCCTGGTTGAAAGTTCTCCGATGTTTGCCCTGGTTGAAGTACAGGGGGAGAAATATTTGATCAGCCATGGAGGATATATTACTGATAATGAGGTCAGTGAGCAAGACTTGATCAGTTTCTCCAGAGGGCCGCTTTCATCAGCCGCCAAGCTGCCCACGGAAGATGCCAATTATAATGCGATGAACAAAGTTAGCTTAGCCGGTAATTTCTACAGATTAAAATCCCTGGGACCGGAGGAAACCTTATTAGAGATTAACCGGATGCTTGTAAATGTCAATGTCGCTTTAGGTGTTAACGTCCAGATTACCGGACACATTCATTTGTTCGGAAGAAATAATGAACAGGCAGAACTCAATTTAGCGGTAGCGCAAGAAAAGGGGCAATTGGTTTTAAGGGCCCGGGGATTCGGTGACAAGATTTTTGTGGTTAATTCATATTCTCCTTTCGGCCGGTATGCTTTTTTTGATTCAGAGGAGTATCTGCTGGGTCTTGCCGCCGTAGTGAATAAAGCCGAAAATGATAAAATCGGGGTGATACTGGCGCAAGCAGAAAGAATGGCGGAAGAAGGTTTGGGGCTGGAGGCGTTTAGCTTCGCGGCAGCCAATATCCCTGATTTTAGTCCTCAGGATCCGTTTATATTGGCGATTCTTTGCGCTAGGTTTATACGCACCCTGGCATATTCTGATCAGCCGTCTCTTGGAGTAAATAATTTATATCGGGCTTCTGTTAGCCTATCGGAGGATTTGAATAATTTTCCGCTGGGGTACCTTGAGCTTAAAGCGCTTGCCGGATATATCCAGCAGGGGGGAGCGGAACTTGTTTTGGCCCGGGTGGTTAATCCCTGGCAAATGCTTAAGTTATTGAGACAGGCATATGAAATAAGCCAGATGCATGATGAGCGCATTGATATATTGCTGGGAATGATTGAACAGGAGTTTACCGACCTATTGCAGGTTTTCCGTGATGAATTTGCTTATGATCGATTATTTACTTTGGCGGTGGAGACGGAGCCTGCATTAAATGAAGATGCCCCCAGGGTAACTAAGTTGGGAGTGGAATTTTCCTGTTCTGTAGAGGGATTACGCCAGGCAGTAAATGAAATAGTTAATGATGCTAACGTAGCCGCGCTTGCAAAAATCTTGAATTGCCAAAAAGAAAAAAACCAGGTCATAGATGCGTTAGTGGCCTATGCCAGGTGGAATGCGCAGGACCTTTATTTGGTAGGAAATTTCACTCGGGATAAGCCCTGGGGTGAGCCTTTTACTACCGTTGAGGTTGGCCGCCGCGTTCAAGGTGCTTGGGTGTTAGAGGATGGCTGGGAAGCTCCTTTTGGTGCTGCATGGGATGGCGAAAAATGGAAATGGGTGATTGCCTGTGAGATACCTGCAGCCGCAGGACAATTTAAAAATATAGAATATAAATTCCTTCTGCGCATCAGGCAGGCAGGAAAAGTTTACGCGGTATATTTTAACGATCCGGCGGTAAAATCCCGCGCCGGAGAAGCGGGCAATTCATTTATTACCGTAGGTACAACAGAGGAGTTTAACCGCCTGAGCCATGATTTCGAAAACAAAAACGGCAAGCTTACCCTGCAGTTCGATCTTGATCTTGTAACTCCTCAAGAAGGGCAAAGCCGCATTCAAGGATTAACGGCGATGCTGCCAGAGCTGCGTAGGTTAGGCTTCCGTAGAATTATGCTTGGGCCCGGTACGTTATTCAGAGGCACCCTACCTCACAGCTCTCCTTATGCCCCGGCGTTTCTTGTTTCTCCCTATGGGAAGCAGGAGGATTTCGCCGCCTTACGCGCCAGCGCAAAGGCATTGGATGTGGAGATCATCTATGATTTTGTCGGTGGGCATACCGACGCCAGTATCATACCTTTTCCTGAAGCGGCATATCTGCATGCCTGGTATCAGGGTGAATTACTCCCCGTTTATGTCTGGGGTAGCCGCAGGATTAATGATCAATCCCCTGAAGCGGTAGTATGTTTACTTTGGTGGTTGCGGGCGCTGGGGTTTTCTTATATCCGCAGCGACCAGGCCGGAACGCTTTCCAATTGGCTTTTTATGGAATTGCGCCGGCGGGAATTGCGGATAATTGCCGAGTGGGAGGATCCTAAAGCGCAAGGGTCTTTTGATGAAATTTATTTTGAAGCCTTCTATCAAATGATGGAACGGGGCGAAGTTGCCTTCGTGCAGCTTAAAAATGCACTCCAGGAGAGATTATCTACTCTTGAAGATGGAAGGCGGCTGCTAATAATTTGGGACAATCACGATAAAAGCGCCTGGTTTTCCGGCCAGGGTAACTTTTTAAATCAGGGGCAGCCGGCGAGCCGCTTAAAAGCACTCTTTTTATCCGTTTTGATTTTGCATCTTTTGCAGCAGAAGCGTACCAGCTTGATGGTATATTTTCCCGACCTCTCTGGCTACCTAAAACGCATTTCATTTATGTTTAGAGAACATCCGCCTGTAGATCTGGTGGGTGATCAGGATTTTGCTGAGTTTCTTGGCCAAATTCTTCCTTTAGCCGATGAGTTCACTGCTGCCTCAGGAACGATCGAAGAAGTGCCTACGGGTAATGATGCGGCGGGCGCCGTCATATTGAATTATGGTTCAAAGAAAACCATGTTGGTAACTAATGTAATTTCCCGGCCGCTGGATTTGAATATTGAAGTCCTGGGGCAGAGATTTGAGTTTAAATTAAATGGATACGGGACGATCGTGCAGGATATTGCTGTGCCGCAGAGCGCAGCATCTGAAAGCAGGGATCCGGCCCGTTCTTCGTGTGAACTTGATTCCGGAGCGAATGCCAAATTAAGGTATCTTGTGATGCAGCATGTGCATCAATTTTCCCGTATGCCTGCCGCTTATGCCGCAGAGCAAAGAAAAGTTGTTTCTCAGCTGGGGCGTTTGGGCTATCGGAATCTGGCAGATATTCTGGAAGGTGCGGTAGTGGTTGATGCTCCTCGGGAGTTGATAAAGAAATTGCAATTGTTCGAAGAAGAATATGACACCATGCTTTATGCTCTTAATGCCTGCTATAAAGGTCAACGATTTATCGTTATCGTTCATTCTCAGGAGTTGGAGTTGTCGTTAGTGCATGAAGCCAGCGCGATTAACGGAGCTGCCGATGATTATAACCGCGCCCTGGAGCTGGCCTTTATTAAAAATAATGATTATATCTGCTTTGTCCACTCACATCTTAGCTCTGTGGATCCGCGTAAATTAACGGTTAATGATCGGGTCCAGATAATTAAAAAGGTAGTTCAGGATGCCGGGCTAGAGTATTTTCGGGTAGTCCTGGTTGGCCCGGCCGCCAAGCCGATATCAAATTTTGAAGAAGTAACCGTACTCTTGCTTTATCCCCTATCCTTAAGTTCGGGTGGAGGGATTCCGGTTGCCTTAAGCGACCAAGCTTTGGCATTAGAAAATCACCTTCGCCGGCAATGGCCCGGTATTGATATTAATGTGATTTTGCCCTGGCCCTTTGATTTAGCTCAGGAGGCGGATGGTTTATTTAAGGCAGAGCACAGATTATTGGCGAAATATCCTGCCCCGGATAAAGGATACCAAGTTGTCTGTGGAGGCCAGGGGATAGCTTTAGATCAACCTTTACCGGAACCAGCTCTGGGAAATGAATTGGCCCGGGCATGGAATAAAATCTATAGCCGGGGATTATTTCTCACTGCTTTAAGGCAAAAAGCATATCTTTTGCCGTTTATCACGGCAGTAGAAGATTTTTTAAACACTGCCGAGCAATTACTTTTGACAGCAGAAGATAAGGATTGTTCGGGTGATGCGGTTTTAGAAGATTTTTTAATCATGCTTAAGCAAGGCATAGCTGCCAAGAAAGGGCCGCGTTATGTTGAAGGTGAAGGTTTTTCATTGGAAGCAATCGGAGCAGCCTGTGATATGGTCGCAGGATCAAGGCCGGAATTTGTTTCGTTCAAACAGAGGCTGGATCTGAGCTATGAACTGGCTTTTTGCGCCAGGATTGCTACTAGCGCTTCGGTGAGAGAAGATTTGCGCAGGATCTCCGAATACCTTACCGAAATTTTAGCCCACCGCAGCCGGTATGCCTATATTTACAATGAACTGGTTGATGCCGAAGATGCGGAAATTACGGTTATGGTTTTACGTTGGCTAGGTAATCTGGCCGAGTTATCCAGGTATCCGCAAATCCAAGCCCGGGCGCGTGACTTTTTAGATTATTTTGTGAAAAAATCCTTAAATGAAAATAAAGATATTCTGGATAGCTTCAGCGATTTGGTTTTTAAGCGGGTTAAAGAAGAAAGAACGCGCTTAGCTGATCGGGGGATTTTCGGTAAGATTAAAGTGGTAAACATGTTAACTGGCGCGGAACATCTAGGCGAGTATGTACGCCGTAAAGCCCTGGCTCAGGGGGAAGATATTCAAGTGCAGAGTCTTATGCTGACGCGTTCCATGCTCGGTTCGCTGGGGTACGACGTCAGAGATGAGCAGCCTTTAGCCCCGGAGACCAGGGACAGGCTGTGCGATTATTTATTACAGGAAGGAGTGGTTGAGGATGGCTTGGCAGGGATTATTTTCATCGATACCGGTTTTGTCGGTTCGATGGGAGTTCCTCTGAAGCAAACTCTGGAAGTGAAAGAAATAAGCGTAAACTATTTGATTGTTTGCCAGGTTTTTCTGCCGGGAAATCCGATTGTTGCTTTTGGTTTAAATCAATTAGATGAATGGTCGGATAATCCGGAACGGTTATTTTGGTTTGCTTATGTGTTAGACAAGGGATTTGAGGCAGCCACGCTTTCTCCCGCAGTTATTCAAAACGGAGTTCCGTTAAACTCTCTGCCTACTTCCAGATTGTGGTTTTACGGATTGGTAAAGAGTGAGATAGAGAATTTAGCGGTAGCGCATCAGCCGGCGTTTTTAGAAAAGCAGAATGGTATACTCATCGTTTGTGAAGCTAACGCTTTTCGCAGCCCGCTCCTCGAATATAGGTTAAACAGATTTTTGTCAGAGCAAGGCTTGTTGCTGCCGGTTTATTCCCGCGGTTTAACGCGCCGTTTAAGCGGAATGGAATTAATTGAAATCCGGGAAGAGATCTATAAATCTTTGCGTTCTAAATTATCAGCCAAGCAGCTTGATCATCTCTTTCCGCATAGCCCTGAAGTGATTGATTTGCCGGATGTGCAAGCAGCGCGGTTGATCTTGGCGGCGACCAGGAGCGTAAGAAAAAGAATTATTCAGCAATATCCTGAAGCGGCTGCGCGGGTGTTTTTGATCAGCGAATTCTTACCGGCTGGCGATGAGTTGTTTGGTAAAGACATCCCGGATTTAGGGGAAGGCGGGTATTTCGAGGCTAAACACCTTTGGGTAATCTATGACCGGGTTTTACCGGGTATATTTAACCGGGCGGGACAATTTAGTAGTCCTCCAACAGAGAGTGGAGCGTCAGCGGAAAATAATTTATTATACGTATCGATTCTTCCGGCAGCGGGGGTGGTTGGGTTTTTTACTGGGGTTTTATCGGATTGGTTGGCTCTGTTTTTGGTATTCGTCGGCTTATCATTCCCCCTATTACTTTTGATCGGCCGCAGTAAGGGCAATATTTCATCCGGGCCAGCCGATGATTCGGAGGCAGCAAAATCCGCAGAGGCAGAAGAAGTATTGGCTGTTAAGGCTATGGTGCGGGAATTTTGGCAGCCGATTGCCAAGCGGTCAGCGGGTAATTTGACAAATCCCCTGAATTTACACAAGCCTAAAGATGCATTGCAAGTAGCATTTTTTAGTTTATTCCAGGATGGGATTTTTGATGCGCTGGGAGTTGATTGGGGTACTTTAAAAAGCAAATCCGGCGTACCGTATCCTACTGGTCTTTTAATGTATGCCCTAACCGAGACTGGGGTATCTTTTGAAGAGCTCTACAATTTAAATGATCCTAACCGCTGGCGTGATTTAGTGATGGAGCGTTTTAATAATCCGCAGTTTCGTCAGCTGATCTGTGAAAATTTTAGCAGGCCATCATCAGCCAACTATCCCGGGCGCTATCAGGTTATACCGCCAATCGCCAAATTATTTTTCGCCGATCAACCGATTGATATCGTTGATTTAGGGGGGAGTATTGGTTCCGGTTTGACCGGCAGCGAGATGGCGGCAGCTATGTGGGGGGAGTTGGAATTTGAAAACAAAAATATCGTTCCGCCGGCCGGCGCATACAGAATTCGCCGGGGAGTAATTGTCGATCAGATCCTTGGCCAGCCAGATAAAGAAAAATGGGCGTTATGTTCTATTTGGCCAGGCGAGGGATCGCGGCAGATATTGTTGGATGTTAAACAGTGTATTGACTTGCGTGATCAAGCCCCGCACAGATTCATTCTTTGTGAGGCCGATGTTTTTAACTCAGAGAAAATTTTAAAGGCCAATCAAGGTAAGCAGTTCCATATCGCTGCGGCGTTTTTTCTCCGCTATCTTCTGGAAGATAAAGCTTCCGGTGAATTTATGGAATTGACCCGTTTATTGGTCCGCCCCGGTGGACTATTGATTACAATCGGAGATGGCCTATTAGAGGGAAGGTCTACGCCTCCTTGGGATGTGCGTGTCTATCGCGTTACCGCGGAAGGTCCGTTTCTTGATTTAGGAAATCCGTTTGACCTTACTGTTGATCAGCAAAGAATCGGGGTGGCCAAAAGCGACTTCTGGAATCAGCATTATACCGGGGAAACGCAGAATTTAATCTTCGCAGCTCATTCAGCCGAAGTATCCCGGCCAGGGGTTGCGTTAAAACGTTCCATTTTTGATAAAATAATCCGGGATAAGAAAACCGCCGTTTTATTATCCGCCACTGTGTTGACATTAGCTTACGCGGCACTTGAGGTGTGGGCAGGATTTGCAATGTATCATTCGTTAGCCTTGGGGGCAGACGGCTTGCATATGGTAATGGATAGCTTAGGATTTATTGCGGCCTTAACCGCTCAGTGGTTGATCCTGACTAATAAAAATAGTTTCCCCGCCATCTACCAAAAGCATTCTCTCCCGCAGATTTTGGCTGCCGGATTTAATGGTTTAACGATTGCCGCTACGTCTATCTTTATTATGTTTGAAGGTTGGCAGCGTTATCAATCTCCTGAAGCAGTAGGCGGTCTGGCGGTATCGATTATTGCGCTTGTCGGTTTAGTTGTAAATTTTGTGATTGAAAGGCTTCTGCATTCCGCGATCCATGACCATGAAGGCGGCTGTGATCATGAAGATGTGAATATGGAGGGGGCACATATGCATGCCTGGGCGGATTTGTTCAGCTCCATCGGGGCGATACTTGCCGGAGCTTTAGCCTGGGGTTTTGGTTTAATGATCGCTGACCCGATTATCAGTGTTTTAATCGGCGTTGGACTTCTTTACGGGGCTTTGAGTATTTTGCTAAGAGCCGTTAAGATGTTACCTTTATTCAGGATTAAGGTTAAGCAAGGGGATAGTTGGGGGTGGTGGCAATTACAGCAGATTACTCCCCGATATTCTTACGCCGTGGTCTATTTAAAAGACGCTTATACCGAGGATAGGGAAACTCTCACCGGGTATTTCCAGGCTTACAAGGAATTCCCGGCTCAATACGCCGGGGCCGTAAGATGCACAGAAATCAAAACCGGGAAAACAGTCCATATAAACATTTCCCATTTTGATTATGCGTTCTCCCGGGGCGGTTATATCGAGAAGCTCACCTGGGAACAGTATTCTAAACTTCAAGGGCTTAAAGCTAAGCCTTGCGATATCACGCGCACGGTAAATGGCCAGGAGCTACCGTTGGCCAAAAAGGTAGTTTTAAGTACGGTTATTGCATTAGCCTATGCGGTCTCCGGAAGATTCAACCGGTGGTTTACGTTAATTAATAATCCTGCGTTGTTTACTTCGGTTAAAATCCATTTACAAGAGATCAATGAGGATCAATTATCCAGGCTTTCACAGGAGATTGCTTCTAAGGGGTTAATCCGCGCCGGGCCAGCCCGGCTTTTTGCATTGCTTTCCTTCTTAAAGATTAACCTTTATGGTTTTAATCTTAATGGTTACATTGTTATTAATCCCGCCATTCTTGATAACTGCTTAGAATTAGCCAAGACAATTATCCATGAAACTGCTGCCATTGCCGGCCGGCCTCATTATTATTGTGCCGCTTTAGAACATACCTATAATTTAGCTCCTCCTGTTTTAGGCAGGCTTCCGGTGCTCTTGGAACTGCCTGTTGATACCCGCTGGCAGGAAATTTTAACGGCTTTAGATACAATGTATCAACAGGCGCTTGAGAGTTTAAAACGGTATGAAGGTAATTACCGTCCTGCCATTTTTCAGCATCCGTTGACTGGGTCAGCTTTAGAATATCTGAAGAACCACCGTAGCGAAATGAGCTTTGCGCGCCATGAGAAAATGAAGGAGTATGTCAGGGTGCACCTGAAGCATAATCCGCGTTTAATGCAGAATGCTTTAATCGATATCAGTTTCTTATGGATGGTCCATTCGGCGCTCTGCGACCATTTAGAGGAGTTGGGAGTTTCGGAATTAGAGGCCTATCTGGATGAAAAAGAGCTGGCGGTTGATGATGTGATTGAAACCGTTGCTGTAAATCTCAAGGTGAGCCGGCAGAAGATAGAGGCAGAGTTATTCGGTTCCCGCAATATTTTTGAGGAATTAAAGAGAATTTTTGGTTCGGCCGAATACCGGCATTTAACTCCAGTATTTACCGGACAGGATAAAGGGGAAAAAGATCCGTTGATACTGGCATTGCGCAGATTCTATGCTTCCGCGCGCTTCTTCTACGCCGCAGATTACCGCAACCTGGTTGAAGCAATCCGGGAGAATATCGAGCAGTTACCGGATGAGGCAGTATTAGACCATCCTAAATTAGAATGGATTGCCCAAGAAGTTCCTATTTTAGTGAAGCGTTATCCGCAATCCAAAGTTTTAATTGTTGCTTACCAGCTGGTAACTATCCGAAAGATTGTTGAGGCGTTACAGAATCAAGGGGTTTTTGCCGGCGTTTTGCGTGCCAAAGCAACTGCGCAGGAACTGGATGAGATCTTTGATTATTCGGTAGTTGTCAGTGCTACTGCCAAAAAAAGCGAAATTGGTATTTTACCGCAAGGATATCAGGCGGATATTGTTATTTTTTACCGGCCGGAACCAAAAGAAGCAGATATCCTGGCTAGGTTAGAGTCTTTACCCAGAGAATATTTTGTTTTGATTGCCCGCGGTAGCAAAGATGAGGGAATTAACCGCCAGATTGTTAAGCGGGCAAGTAATTTTGGTTTAGCTGATGC
>JBFZAU010000077.1:0-4664 GCA_041308825.1 Candidatus Omnitrophota bacterium | reverse complement strand
CCATCCGCAAAATTTAGTATTTACCTATCAGGGGGATGGTGATTTAGCGGCAATTGGCACTAATGAAACCATCCACGCGGCTAACCGCGGGGAAAATCTCTCGGTAGTTTTTATTAATAATGCAGTTTATGGTATGACCGGCGGGCAACTTGCTCCGACTACTCTCCTGGGCCAGAAGACCGCGACTTCCCCTGAGGGTAGGCAAAGGCAAGCACACGGCTATCCTTTAAAGATTATCGAAATCCTGGCAAACTTACCCGGAGTTTGTTATCTGGAGCGGGTATCTTTAGAGAGCCCCGCCCAAGTGTTAAAAGCCAAGCGGGCAATCAAGCAGGCATTTCAAAATCAGTTAAATAACCTGGGCTTTTCTTTAGTCGAGATATTGTCTCCTTGCCCAACTTATTGGGGGTTATCTCCGCAGGATGCATTGCAGTGGATCAAAAATGTGATGCAGAAGGAGTTTCCACTGGGGAGGATCAAATGATCCAGCGGATAATTATCGCAGGCTCAGGAGGCCAGGGAATTATGCTTTTAGGTAAAGTTTTAGCGCAAAGCGCGATGCTGGAAGGCAAACAGGTGACCTGGTTTCCGGCTTACGGAGCTGAAGTGCGCGGCGGGACCAGTCATTGCATGGTGACGATTGCCGATGGCGAGATTGGCTCACCTTACATTACGCAAGCGGATACCACGGTTATTTTAAACCATCCTTCTTTGGAAAAATTTAAAAAGATGATTAAAAAAGATGGTTTGTTAATCGTTAATTCTTCCCTGGCCAAGGTTGACCGAGCCGCTAAAACCAAACTCCTGCAATTTCCATTTACCGATATCGCCTTAAGGCTGGGTAATATTAAAGTAGCGAATATGGTTGCTTTGGGAGCTTTAGTGGCGGCTCAAAAGGCCGTTAAAGTTAATACGATCTTAAAAGTATTTGTATCGATGGCCCCGTCTGGCAACCCTGAGATTTTAGAGGTTAACCGGCAGGCCTTAGAGGAAGGGTTAAAGTTAAACCATGGTTAGAGTAAGATTCGCACCCAGCCCGACGGGAAATTTGCATATCGGCGGCGGCCGGACCGCTTTATTTAATTGGCTTTTTTCTCAGGCTCAGGGCGGAAAGTTTATTTTAAGAATTGAAGATACGGACCAAGAACGTTCAAAAAAAGAGTTTGTCGACGAGATACTTGATAGTCTTAATTGGTTGGGGTTTAATTGGGATGAACTTTATTATCAGAGCCAGCGTTTCCAGCGTTACCGGATGCACGCGGATCAATTGCTCGCTAAAGGCTTAGCCTATATCGAAAAATCACCGGAAGGCAAAGAAGCGGTAATTTATAAGGTTTTACCTAAAAAAATCCAGGTTCAGGATCTCATCCGCGGGCAGATTGAATTCGATGCCTCCTTGATTAAAGACCAGGTATTGATTAAGTCTGACGGAACGCCGACTTATAACTTTGCCTGTGTAGTGGATGATGCCGAAATGAATATTACGCATATTATCCGCGGGGATGACCATATTTCCAATACCCCTAAACAAGTCCTTTTATATGAGGCATTAGGTTTCTCCCTGCCTCAGTTTGCCCACCTGCCTTTAATTATGGGCCTTGACGGAGGCAGGCTTTCTAAGCGCACGGGGGCTACCGCGATCAGTGATTACCGTAAAATGGGGTATTTACCGCCAGCGCTATTAAATTACCTGTTGCTATTAAGCTGGGCACCCGGCGACAACCGCGAATTAATCAGCGTTAAAGAAGCAGTGAGGCTGTTTGAGATTAGAAACGTGAATAAAACCTCGGCGACCTTCGATTTGAAAAAGCTCGATTGGATCAATAACCAGTATCTTAAAGATGCCGATCCAGCAGCTTTGGCGCAGGAACTGATCCCGCTATTGGTGCAAAAAAACTATATTACCGCACAGGATTATGACCGGCCATATTTATTGGCAATCGTAAAATTATTCCAAGCCAGGCTGTCCCGGCTTAACGATTTTCTGGACTGGGCGGATTTCTTCTTTTTAGATCAGCCAGTGTTTGATCCCGCAGCCCAAGAGAAATATCTGGCTTCGGATTTATCCAAAGAGTTTAGCATGTTTGCCAGGCGTTTGCAGAGCCTGGATAATTTTGAGGTCGCCGGGATTGAAGAGTGCTTCCGGCAATTAGTGGCAGAATTAGGCATTGAGGCGAAAAAGCTGATTCACCCGGTCCGGGTGGCCTTGACCGGTAAAACGATCGGCCCGGGATTATTTGAGGTAATCTACTACCTGGGGAAAGAGCGCAGCTGCCAAAGGCTATTAAACCGGGTTAAGAAATAGCGGCTAAATTTTTCATTTTCAGCCCTCTTGAAATTACCAGGCGATTTATGTTATATTTTACCAGTAAGGCTAATGGTAAAGGCAAGGGGTAAACTACCAGCGGGCAGGCAATGCCCAGAAAATATGGCCAAGAGAATTTCCCCTTGCCTCTTTTTTAGCGGTGGCCGCGGGGAAATAAATCTAAAGGGCGCCCATATTTCTTGAGTCGCAGTTATAGAAATAGCGGCGCCTTTTTTATGCGCATAATTTTACAGGAAAGCTTGCTAAATCAGCGAAATCTGATAATATAATAATTAATGCAATGCTTCTGGCTTGCTGCGCAGTTAGATAAAATTAAGCAAAAGGGGGGAAAATGTTAAAAAAGTCATTTTTAGGGGCGATACTTTTTGCTTTTATATTTTTAGCCTCAGGCTGTGTTACGGTATATACGGATGGATGTTGCCCCGATAAAGCGGCCAGGCCAGCTCCGCAAAAAGCCGGCAAAACGGAAAAGTTCTCCGAGATGGTTAAAAATGCCGATGATTGGGTAAAAACCAATATCTGGTAAAATTAGAAGCGGGTATTGTTTCTGGTCTAATCAAAAAGCCGGGTCTCCCCGGCATTTTGATTAGCGGTCAAAATGGTCAAAGTAGAGGCGGTCTTCCTACTTCCACCTACACCCCAACCTTGCCAATAAAGGCCAAGCAGATTTAGCGTTTTGACCTTTCAATAAAGTATACACTGTTTTAATACCGATTTACAAGGGCTTAACTTTTTTAGTCAAGTTAGAGTTTGATAAATTTAGTTGCTTTTTCCGTGACTTGCTATAATTTAGAGAAGAAGAGTCGAGTTTCCGCTAGCGAGCGGTATTAAAAGAAAGAATTATCAAAAAAGGATCGGTTTAATCGCTATGAAAGTGGTCTTCATTAATCCTGGTTTGCTTGGGGGATCCGGTTTAAATGTCGGTTTGGCTTATGTTATATCTTCTGTAGAAAAGAAACATAGGGTTAAATTATTAGACTTAAGTTTTCGATTGAAAAATTATCTGCAGTATATCCAGAGAGAAATAGAGGAATACCAGCCCGATATCATCGCATTTTCGGTAGCCAGTTTTACTTTCCAGAAGAGTCTAGAGATAGGGGGATTTATAAAAAAGCTGTATCCCGGTATTTCTTTTATCTTCGGAGGAGTTCATCCTACCCTCTTGCCGCAAGAGACTATCCAGCATCCTTTGGTTGACGCTATATGCATAGGCGAAGGAGAGAAGTCATTTTTAGAGTACTTGAATAAGCTAGAGGCGAAACAAGAGCCTGATGTAGAAGGCATATGGTATAAAGATAGAAATGGCTGTTTGCACAAGAACAGGCTCAGGTTTTTTGAGGAGAATATCGATGATCTGACTTTTCCCAACTGGGATCATTGGCAGATAGAGAAATATTTGGATACCAATTTATACTATCTTCCCAAAGCTTTGAAACACCTGGCATCCAGAGGCTGCCCTTACGATTGTTCTTTCTGTTCAAATAAGGCCATCAAAGAAGCAGTCCCGGGCAGATATTATAGAGCCAGAAGTGCTGAGAATATCATAGAGGAGATAAAGCTAAACGCATCAAAATATCGGGCAAAAGGATTTAAGGCTATTCAGTTCGTTGATGAAATTTTCGGGTTGGATATTGAATGGCTCAGGAAGTTCTGCGGGTTGTATAAAAAAGAAGGTTTATCCGGTGAATTTAAGTGGATGTGCGCTACGCGAGTGGACGCTGTAACCAAGGAATGGGCTACTCTGGCGGCGCAGGCAGGATGTAAAATGGTCATGCTGGGGGTAGAATCAGGGGATGATCATATACGGATGCAGGTCTACAAAAAAAATTTTACCAGAAAAGATATATTAGATGCAACTTTTAATCTTCGCAAGAACGGTATTGCCTTTTGTTTTTATATGATGATCGGATGCCCTTATGACAACCAGGCCACAATTAAAGCCAGCCTGGATTTAGTCAACCAGCTGGATCCCCTGGCCAGCTATTTTTCATTTTATCAGCCTTTGCCTAAAACTGAGCTTTTGAACGAAATCAAAGATACTATGTGGGTGCACGGTAAGGAATTCAATGGTTGTTGTAATATTCCCAAGATAAGGACCCTGAGCTTAAGCGCAGCTAATTTACGCAATATTATGCTGGTTATCCGCATAAAGGAGACAATCCGTTTTTTAGGGCTGGGAGTTAAATTGAAAGGGTTAGTTTTTATTAAAGATGTACTGGGTTATTTATTTTCCATAAAAAATTGGAAAAAAGTTTTGCTTATGAAATTCAATGTTAAGTCAGATTTGCAGCAAAAAACAATCTTTAGATATATTTCAGAAAGTAAAAAATAGCGCTCT
>JBFZAU010000076.1:0-12847 GCA_041308825.1 Candidatus Omnitrophota bacterium | reverse complement strand
AATTCTTGGCTGTAAGCGCAAAACATAGCGCAGGGTTTCTTGATAGATTTTGTTGCTAAAACCTTTTTGATCCTGAAAGTAGGGGGCACTCTGGATCTGCTCGATTATCTCCTGATCGCTTACCCGGATCCTTCGCCTTTTGGCTTCCGCCAGAAGGACCAATCTTTCCCAGGCCTGGCCTTCGAAATTTAAATATTGTTCTATTTCCGGCAGTCGGTCTCCGAATTGCATCAGGGCCGATGTTCTTACGGCAATTAAAGAATTATGAAAATCAATCGCTGTAACGTTTCTGCCGAAAATCTTGCCGACGACCGATGATTTATCCTGTTTATCGGCACTGCCAAAACCCCAAAAGGCAAAAGCCGGAATGATAATGATTGCCAGGCCGATCCAAATTTTTTTAACAATTTTTTTATTGCGCAATAGTTTTAACATTTTTATCCCTTTCTTTTATATCCCATAATTATAAAGCAAAATCGGCGGATTGCAATATTGTTTTGGCCACTTCCTTCTTTTTCCTTCCGGGAGGAGTTATCGTCCCAACAGGTTGGGGCGCAATTATTTTCGAAAAAGTTAAGAATATTCTTGATAAATCAAAACATTACTACTATAATTATGTAAATAAATGGTAAAAGACAGGTTAGCTCATAAAACAGGGGATGGCTGGGATAATTTGAAAATCAAGATACTCCGCGCTTAGTGGAGGGCGCGGGTACGCCCTTTCTGGGGCAGGGAGTTGGCTTATGCCGGATAGGTTTTTCAAAAAATATTGCGGCGAAAGATTAGCGGGAAAAGTTACAATTAATACTCTCTGGTTTATTTGCGTAATTTGTTTAAGTAGTTTTGCGGTAGTGTTTTTAGACCGTGCGGTTTATGCCCAGGGTAATTCTGACCGGGGCGCAGGTTTCATCTATGCCGAAGCCGACGCGGTAATTAAGCTTTTGGAACAGGAAAGAACCTCCCTGCAGACACAGCTTGCCCGTACGCAAAATAATTTGAATCGGACTGAGGCCAGAATAAATGATAAGCTGGCTGCTTTGACTAAGGCCAAGCAGGATGCCGAGGCCAAAGCCAGCCTTTTAGAAAACGAAAAGGATTCTTTAAAGAAACAGCTGGCGCAGACAAAAGATAATTTAGCGAATACCGAAATCAGGCTTAACGATCAATTGGCCCAACTTGCAAAATCCAAGCAGGCGGCGCAGGACAAACTCGTTAACCTGGAAAAAGAAAGATCCTTTCTGCAAAACCAACTCCATCAGACCACCGGCGATTTTAACCAAAACCAAGCCAAGCTTAACGATCAATTAGCCACGCTGACTAAGTTCAGGCAGACAGCGGCAAAGCAGATTACTGAATTGGAAAAAGAAAAATCCGCGCTTCAAGATCAGCTGCTGGCGACCGAGAATAATTTAAAATACAGCGAATTAAAACTGAATAATCAGATTGTTACTTTAGATAAAGCCGCTTCCTCCTTAAGGGATCAGCTGGCGCAAGCCGAGGATAACTTAAAAGATACGGAAGCTGAATTGACGGAGCAATTAAACTTTACCACCAAGGCTAAACAGGAGGCGGAAAGTAAGGTCGCTACGCAAACAGCCAGGCTGGGCCTGCAGGAGAAGGAGGTAGCTTCATTAAAAGAACAGCTTAGCGTTTTAGAAAAATCCCGGGTGGAAACCGAGAATAAGCTGAGGGCAGAGCTGGTAGCCTTGAGAGAAAAGAGAGCGGTTTTAGGCAAACAGTTCAGTGCATTAGGTAAATTAAAGCTGGATACCGAAAATAAATTGAAGATTGATTTAGAAACCCTCGAGAAAGAAAGGGCATTGCTTAAAAACCAGCTGCTGGCGGCAGAGGATAATTTACGTAAGACTCAAGGACGGTTGAATGAACAGTTGGAGGCCCTGACTAAATCCAAGCAGGAAACCGAAAATAAGCTGGCCGGCCTGGAGAAGGAAAAGGCTGCGTTGATTAAACAGCTGGCGGAGTTGAGTAAATCTAAAACCGATTCGGAGAATACCCTCAAAGCTGAAATTGCCGATCTGGAGGCAGAGAAAGCTTCGTTGAAAGAGCTCTTGGCCCAAACCGAGAATAATTTAAAGGATATTGAATCGAGATTAAGTGAGCAAACGGCAGCTTCGGCCAGATACAAAGAAGAAGCCACCGCTAAGATCAGCCTTCTGGAAAAGGAAAAGTATGCTTTAAAGGGTGAGCTTTTTGAAACCGATAAAAACGCTAAGGCCAAGGAAGCGGCGTTAAATGAACAGTTGACCGCTTTAACTAAAGCCAAGCAGGAAACCGAGGCCAGGTTGGTACTGGCGGAAAGTGCCAAGCTTTCCTTAAGGGAGCAGATCAGCGTTTTAGAAAAGGCCAAGCTTGATTCAGAGGATAGATTAAGGGCTGACCTGGATGCCTTGACCCGGGAAAAGGAATCATTAAAGAAACAGGTCAGTGAGCTGGAAAAAGCTAAAGCCGACGCGGCCCTGGAGCAGGACAACCTGATTAATTTCTTTAATAAACAAATCGCCGCTTTAGATAAAGCTAAGACTGAATCCGAAACTAAATTAAAAGCTAACCTGGCGGCTTTAAGCCAGAGAAACCGGGAGACGGAGGATACCTTAGGGGCGAAGATCTCGGCTTTAACTATCGCCGAAGCTAGCTTTCGTTCCGAGATTGATGCTTTAAATAAAAGTAAGCAGGAAGCCGAAGAAAGGATCAAAGCTTTACGGGAGCAGGAAAAAACCCTGCAGGCCGGTTATCAAGAGCAGATTGATTCTTTAAATACCCGGATCAGTGCGTTGAATGATAAAAATTCTGATTTGCAGAAAGAATTACAGGCTAAGCTGGAAGCAATTAATGCTTCGGTGAGCGCCGCGGCAGAAGCCAAAAGCGGAGTGGAAAGACTATTGCAGAATGAAATTGCTTCTAATACCGATAAAGAGGTTTTGATTAAAGAGCTGCAGGCTCAAGTTAATGTTTTGAGTAAAGATGTGCCGGCCTATAAAGATCAGGTTCTGCAATTGGATAAAGCCAGGCAGGATGCAGAATCTAAAGTAGCGGATTTAATGAAGGAAAAAGAGGCCTTGGCCGCGGAATATAACCGGCAGTTGAGTACTTTGTCCGATGACAAGCGGGAAACCGAAATCCAGCTGAAAAAAGAACTGGTTACTTTGCGGGAGGAGAGAGCCCATACGCAGGAGTTGTTAAAAAATAAAATTGCGGAGTTAGAAAAAGAATCCTTGGAGCAAAAGTTAGAGGCGGAGAGGTCCAGGGAAGTGACGGTTGTGATTGAAGAATCTAGGCCTGTTTCCGAGAAGATTGACCTGGGGGTGGAGGTGCCTGTGGTCAAAGAAATGGGCGTAATTAAGGAGGTTCCTAAAAAATCTAAGCCGGTTAAAGATAATCAGGCACCCGCAAGGTTGGTGGTTGGTTCGGTGATCGAAAAGAACCCTGCCAATCAGGAAATTTTGGTCGATCTTACCGCCGCCGATGGGCTCGAGCCCGGACAGGCCTTGACGGTAATGCGGGAAAATGAAAAGGTCGCGGAGCTTGAAGTAATCAAAGTTTTAACCAGTTTTACTATCGCCAAGCCTATTTTGGAGAAGGATTTTAGCGCTGTCGACCTTTTTGATAAGGTCGAGCTTTCCCTTTAAAAAGAGGGCGGATTATTTCGGTTTAAATAAAAATTAAGGCGTTTCCTTTCTTCGGAAAGAGGAAACGCCCTTATTTTTGCCCATTTTTTTGTTTGCTAAACGGCATTTCTTTGCTATAATTAATTTCTCGAATGAACAAAAGGAGCCTGGCATGATTGCGCGTTACAGCCTCGATAAAATGAAAAATATCTGGCAAGAGGAGTTTAAGTTCGCAACCATGCTGGCGATCGAAATCCTTGCCTTAGAAGCATATGCCGCCAAAAAGATTGTTCCGCTTCCAGCCGTAAAACGCATTAAACAAAAAGCCAAATTCAATATTGCCCAAATCCAGAAGATCGAAGAAAAAACACAACATGATGTTGTGGCTTTTGTGTCTAATGTAGCCCAATATATAGGCCAAGACGCCCGGTATTTGCATATGGGCTTAACCTCATCCGATATTTTAGATACGACACTAGGGGTACAATTAAAATCTGCCTCTGACATATTAATTGCAGATCTGCAAAATTTGCTTAAGGTGTTAGCCAGGAAGGCTAACGCCTATAAGGATATGGTTTGTATCGGCCGTACTCACGGGGTGCACGCCGAGCCGACGACCTTTGGCCTAAAATTAGCGCTTTGGTATGATGAAACTAACCGTAATTTAGCCCGCCTCAAATTAGCCAGGCAGGAAATTTGCCTGGGTAAGTTATCCGGCGCAGTAGGCACATACTCTAATATCGAGCCTTTTGTGGAAGATTATGTTTGCCGTAAGCTTGGTTTAAGGCCGGTAAATATCGCCACACAAGTCATACAAAGAGATGTATACGCCCAATATATGGTTACACTGGCGGTTGTTGGCGCATCCCTGGAAAAATTTGCCACCGAAATCAGGCATTTGCAGAAAACCGAAGTTTTAGAAGCAGAGGAGCCCTTTGCCAAGGGGCAAAAAGGTTCAAGCGCTATGCCCCATAAGCGTAATCCGGTGATCTGCGAGCGCATCTGCGGCCTCGCCCGCCTCCTGCGCGGCAATGCCCAGGTGGCCCTGGAAAATGTCTCTTTGTGGCATGAGCGGGATATCAGCCACTCTAGCGTCGAGCGGGTAATCTTCCCCGATTCTACTCTGGCTTTAGATTATATGCTGAATAAATTCATTCAGGTAGTCTCAGGAATGAAGGTATATCCGGATAATATGCTGGCTAATCTGGCAAAAACCCGCGGTTTAATTTTTTCGCAACGGGTATTGATTGCTTTGATGAATAAGGGGTTAACCCGGAGCAAGGCCTATGATTTAGTCCAGCAGGCCGCTATGCAGACCTGGCAGGGAGGGCAAAATTTTAAAGACAATCTTTTGGCTCTTCCGCAGGCGGCGAAATATTTAACCGCTAAAGACTTGGATAAAATATTCGATTTAGATTATTATTTGCGCAACGTAAACAAAATTTTTCACAAGGTCGGATTATAATTTTACCTGCCTTTTTTACAAGCCTCTATAAATATGCAGTACAAAATCGAAGTTGTGGATAAGCCTGGGGTCTTTGATGCTGTGGGCCAGGGTGTAAGCAGGGATATTGCCGATTTGGGGATTGGCGGCGTTAAAGAGGTTAAGTTTATCCAGGTTTATACTTTGGAGGGTGATCTTGCCGAGGGAGAAGTGGCCAGTATTTGCCAGGAGCTCTTGGCTGATAAAGTCACCCAAGACTATAAGATTTTATCCGATCACCCGGCCCTATCGGATGGGCCGGTGCGCGCCTCTGCGCAGCACCCAGCCTTACCGGGTCAGCCTTTGCGCGCCTCTGCGCAGCAGCATATCGTAGAAGTAGCCTATAATCCGGGGGTGATGGATCCGGTAGAGGCTAGCGTGATCAAAGGCATCCAGGACTTAGGGATTTCGGCCCCGGAAGCAGTGAGAACCTCAAACAAATATATCATTTGCGGAAAACTCTCCTCTAGCCAGCTCCGAACCATCTGCGAAAAACTTCTTTATAATAAACTGATCCAGCATATCATAGATCCGCACACCTCTTCAAGCGACCTTAAGCATTTACCGGGTTATAATTTTAATCTGGTCACGGTAGATTTGCTCAAGGCCAATGACAATAAACTATTAGAGATCAGTAAAAAAGGGCAGCTTTTCTTAAACTTAAATGAAATGCGCCAGATCAGGGATTATTTTGTCCGGCTTAAACGTAATCCTACGGATTGTGAGCTGGAGACGATCGCCCAGACCTGGAGCGAGCACTGTTATCATAAAACCTTCCGCGGCAATATCACTTACCAGGAAGCCAAGGCCAGCCCGGCATTAGGCAACTTAAAGATTAAAAATTTGCTTAAATCAACGATTATGAAAGCTACCCGGCAGCTGAATAAGGACTGGTGTGTTTCGGTCTTTAAGGACAATTCCGGGGTGATTAAATTTGACGCTAAAAACAATATCTGTTTCAAAGTTGAAACCCATAACCATCCTTCGGCCCTTGAGCCTTTCGGCGGAGCCAATACCGGTATCGGCGGAGTGATCCGCGATTCAATCGGTACCGGACTGGGGGCTAAGCCTATTTTGAATACCGATATTTTTTGCTTTGCCCCGCCGGATCTTCCCTTGAATCAGGTCCCTGCCGGGGCTTTGCACCCCAAACGGGTAATGAAAGGGGTGGTTAGCGGAGTGCGCGACTACGGAAATAAAATGGGTATTCCGACGGTCAACGGAGCGGTATTATTCCATAAAGATTTTGCCGGTAATCCATTAGTCTATTGCGGGACGGTCGGGATTATCCCTAAAGATAAATCTTTTAAGCAGAGTAACCGGGGGGATTTGATTGTGGTGGTCGGCGGAGAAACCGGCCGGGACGGTATCCACGGAGCAACATTTTCCAGCGGCGAGCTGACCCATGAATCCGAGACTGTCTCCAGCGGCGCGGTGCAGATCGGCAACCCCATTCAGGAGAAAAAGGTTTTAGATACGATTCTGCAGGCCCGCGATCAAAATCTCTACAGCGCAATTACCGACTGCGGAGCCGGAGGGCTATCCAGCGCCGTGGGAGAGATGGGGGCTGAGCTTGGGGCCAGAGTTGAGCTGGATCGTGTGCCTTTAAAATATTCCGGTTTGAGTTATATGGAGATCTGGATTTCCGAGTCTCAAGAGAGAATGGTCCTGTCGGTACCCCCCAAAAATATCGAGAAGTTAATCAACCTCTTTGCTAATGAAAATGTCAGCGCCACGGTGATCGGTGAATTCACCGGGACAAAAAGGCTTGAGCTTTATTACCGTGATAATTTGGTTTGTGATTTAGATATGAAGTTTTTGCATGAGGGGATACCGCAGATTGCCAAAAAGGCAGAATATGTTCAACTTAAGCACCGGGAGCCGAAAATCCCTTTTAAAAAAGATTACACCGGCGATCTGCTGAAACTTTTAGGCCACTACGATATCTGTTCAAAAGAATGGATTATCCGGCAGTATGACCATGAGGTCCAGGGCGGCTCGATTATTAAGCCTTTGGCCGGCCTGCATAATGACGGGCCAAGCGATGCCTCGGTGACCAAGCCTTTATTTGATTCCGACAAAGGCATTATTGTTTCCTGCGGTATCAATTTCCGTTTCGGATTAATTGATCCTTATTGGATGGCTGCCGGCTGTATTGATGAAGCACTGCGGCAGATTATCAGTGTCGGCGGATCGCTTAAAGAGGTAGCGATCCTGGATAATTTTTGCTGGGGCAATCCGGATAAACCCGACCGGCTGGGAAAATTAGTACGGGCGGCTTACGGCTGCTATGATTTTGCCAAAGCTTATGGAGTGCCGTTTATTTCCGGCAAGGACAGTTTTTATAATGAATTCAGCGTTCACGGTAAATCCACCCCGATCCCCGGGACATTACTGATCTCGGCGATCAGCGTAATCGAGGATATCAATAGATCTGTATCGATGTATGCCAAAGCGGCGGGTAATTTGATTTATGTTGTGGGGAATACCCGGGATGAATTGGGGGCCAGCCATTATTATGATTTATATCAGGGGCTGGGCAATCGGGTGCCCAAGGTATATCCTCAAGAATCCAAAGTTACCTTTGCCGCTTTGAGTAAGGCGGCTAAGTTGGGGTTAGTGAGGTCCATGCATGATTGCTCTGACGGCGGATTGTCTGTGGCGTTGGCGGAGGTTGCTTTTTCCGGCGGCCTGGGGATGGAGGTTTTTCTGGGTGAGGTGCCGGTGGTTAAATCCGCGGGAATGAATAATCAATCTATTTTATTTTCGGAGTCGCACTCCCGTTTTATCGTAGAGGTGGAAAAAACCAGGCAACGGGAGTTTGAAAAACAATTAAAAGGGGTTGCTTTCGGTTTGGCCGGATGTTTAACTGATAAAGCTGATTTTAAGGTTTATGGTTTGGATGGAAAAGTTTGCGTTAATGCGGATATCGGTAAATTAAAATCAGCGTGGAGGTCACCACTACAATGGTAAAGAACAAATCTTGCGCTAAAGATATTTTAGAAGAGGATGATTTTACCAAGGAAGATACCTGGCGGATATTCAGGATTATGTCGGAGTTTGTAGACGGGTTTGAGGTACTTTCTAAAGTCGGAAAAGCAGTTTCTATTTTCGGTTCAGCCCGCAGCAAGCGCGATTCGGCGTTTTACAAAATGGCTGAAGAGGTCGCCTACCATGTTGCTAAGGCGGGTTTTGCGGTCATCACCGGCAGCGGCCCCGGCCTGATGGAGGCAGCTAATAAAGGGGCGCAGCGCGGTAAGTCCCAATCAATCGGTTTGAATATTCATTTGCCCTGTGAACAGAAACCTAATAATTATGTCGATACGGTTTTAGGTTTCCGGTATTTCTTTGTGCGCAAGGTAATGTTTGTCAAATATGCTAAGGCTTTTATAATTTTACCCGGAGGTTTCGGCACCCTGGATGAATTTTTTGAAGCGATTACTTTGATTCAGACGAACCGGATCGCCAAATTCCCGGTAGTTCTCTTAGGCCGCCGGTATTGGACGCCGCTTTTGGCTTGGTTAAAAAAGACCGTATTAAGCCACGGCAATGTCAGCCAAGAGGACCTGAATTTATTTATTTTAGTGGATAAGCCGCAAGAGGCGGCCCAGGCCATTAAGAAATTTTATGCTAAAACCTAAAGTTTGTATTTTAAGAAGCGCAGGAACCAATTGCGATCAGGAGACTGCCGCCGCATTTAAGCTTGCCGGAGGGGCGGCGGAATTAGTGCATATTAACAGTTTAGTCGCGGGTAAGCGCTTGCTGGAGGAATTTCAAATTCTGGCTTTACCCGGGGGTTTTAGTTACGGTGACGATGTAGCTTCGGGTAAGATTTTTGCCAATGAATTAAAGTTTAAGCTGATTGATTCCTTGCGTAAATTTATCGCCGATGGCAAGTTGATTATCGGTATCTGCAATGGTTTTCAGATTTTAGTCAAAAGCGGCCTGCTGCCGGATAGCACAGCACTGAAACAGGATACCAGTTTAATCCTTAATGATTCCGCTAAATTTGAAGACCGCTGGGTGTATTTAAAACCATCCGGGGCCTGTGTTTGGACCAGGGAATTGAAAGAGGTAATTTATCTGCCGGTGGCGCACGGGGAAGGCAAATTTGTGGCAGCGCAGAAGAAGGTATTAGCGCGGCTTAAGCAGCATCAACAGGTGGTTTTTCAATATTGCAACCGCCAGGGTGGTTTAGCGGGTTATCCGGAAAATCCCAACGGTTCAGCCGCCGATATCGCAGGTATCTGCGATCCGACCGGCAGGATTTTAGGTTTGATGCCGCATCCGGAAAGGCATATCTTATCCAGGCAGCATCCGCAGCACTTAAATGCCAAAACTAAAAAATACGGTGACGGATGGCAGATTTTTAAAAACGGAATTGAGTATATTAAAAAGAAATTCTAAACGGAGCGTCAAAAAATGAGCGGAATGTTCGGGGTAATTTCCAGGAAGGACTGCGGGGAGGATTTATTTTACGGGACGGATTATCATTCCCATTTAGGTACCCAGTTTGCCGGACTGGCGGTTTACGGTAAGGAGCTGGCCCGTAAGATCCATGATATTAAGGGCAGCCAGTTTAAAGCTAAATTCCATGAAGATTATCTCAAGCTCAAGGGCAACCAGGGGATCGGGATTATCAGCGCGCGGGATGAGGAGCCGATTGTAATGAACTCTAAGTTCGGGCCGTTTGCGATCTGCACCAATGGTTTTATCGAAAACGCCGACAAAATCGCCAAAGAATTATTTAAAAAGGGCCGCTCATTCGCCGAAGTAGCCGAAGGTAAAATTAATTTCGCGGAGATGGCGGCGAAGATCATTATTTCCGGCAAGACGATTATCAGCGGAGTGGAGAAGCTTTTCACCAAAATCAACGGGTCATGTTCATTGCTGCTGTTGAATAAAGAAGGGATTTATGCCTGTCGGGACAGATTAGGGCTGACACCGCTGGTCATCGGTAAAAGAGGCAAGGACTGGGCGGTCTCAACCGAATCCGCCGCTTTTCTTAATTTAGGGTATACCTTGGTCAGGTATCTTGAACCGGGTGAAATTATATTATTGACCAAAGCAGGGATAAAGCTAAAACGCCGGGGTTCGAAGAACAACCAGATTTGCTCCTTCCTGTGGGTTTATACCGGATTTCCGGCCTCGAATTATGAATCGATTAATGTCGAGACCTCCCGGGAAAGATGCGGGGCGCAACTGGCTAAGGATGATAATGTGGTCGCCGATATGGTGGCTGGGATTCCTGATTCCGGTACTGCCCACGCGATCGGCTACAGTATGCAATCCGGAATTCCTTTGCGCCGTCCTTTAGTAAAATACACTCCGGGTTTTGACCGCAGTTACACGCCGGTTTCTCAGGAACGCCGGGATTTAGTCGCCAGGATGAAATTGATCCCGGTGCCGGAAATCATTAAGGGTAAACGCATTGTTTTCTGCGATGATTCGATTGTCCGCGGCACGCAGCTTAAAAACTTCACCATTCAGAAATTAAAAAAACACGGGGTTAAGGAGGTACATTTACGGATTGCCTGCCCGCCGCTGATGTTCCCCTGTAAATTTAATTATTCTACCCGCAGTATTAATGAGTTGGTAGCCAGGCGGGCGATTAAAACCATTGAGGGCAAGGAACCTAAAAGATTATGTAAATACCTCGATGAAAACTCTAAAGCATACAACAAGATGGTCGCCTGGATCAACCGGGATTTGGGATCAACGACTTTAAAATACCAGAAACTAAAGGATATGATCGCGGCCATCGGTCTGCCGAAAGAAAAGCTTTGTTTATATTGCTGGACAGGTAAAGAGCCTAAGAACGGAGCCAAAAATGTTTGCCAAAAAAGATAGCTTAGAACCGAAGGAGTATTGCGGATTATTCGGGATCAGCAATAACCGTCAGGCGGTTTGGTTAACTTACCTGGGTTTGTTTGCGCAGCAGCATCGGGGCCAGGAGGCTTGCGGGATCGTGGCTAATAATCAGGGGCAGCTTGCTATTCATAAAGATATGGGTTTAGTCAGCGATGTGTTTAGCGAAAAGGTGCTGGGCCAACTAAAAGGCAGTATGGCGGTAGGGCATGTCCGTTATTCCACTACCGGTTCAAGCGTCTTAAAAAATGCCCAGCCGCTGTTGATTGATTACGCCAATGGCTCGATTTGTATCGCGCATAACGGGAATTTGGTTAATTCCTTTGAGCTGCGCCAGAAGCTTGAAAAAAGCGGCTCGATCTTCCAGACGACCACGGATTCAGAATTAATCATCCACCTGATGGCCCGCAGCAATAAGCGTTCCCTGGAGGATAGTTTGATTTATGCTTTAAAAAGAGTTAAAGGCGCTTATTCTTTGTTGCTGATGACTAGCCAGTATCTGATCGGTATGCGCGATCCGCACGGGTTTAGGCCGCTGGTTTTGGGTAAATTGGGAGCATCTTACTGCCTGGCTTCGGAGACCTGTGCTTTTGATTTAATCGGAGCGAAATTTATCCGTCAGGTGGAGCCGGGAGAAATAGTTTTTATTAGTAACCAGGGGGCAGTTAAATCCGTTAAGCCTAAAGAATTAGTAGCTGCTCATAGCGCATTTTGCGCCTTTGAACATGTGTATTTTTCGCGCCCGGATTCTAATGTTTTCGGCCAGACGGTGCATACGGTGCGGCGCAAATTCGGGGCGCAGTTAGCCAAAGAGCATCCGGTGAGCGCTGACTTTGTCGTGCCGGTCCCGGATTCAGGATTTTCAGCCGCTTTAGGTTATTCCCAGGAATCCGGTATTCCTTTAGAGATGGGGATTATCCGCAACCATTACGTCGGCAGGACTTTTATCCAGCCGGCGCAGGATGCCCGGGATATGGGGGTGCGGGTAAAGTTTAATACTCTCCGGGATATCTTAAAAGGCAAAAGCATTATTGTAGTCGATGATTCGATTGTCCGCGGCACGACCTCTAAGATCCGCGTGCGTAATTTACGCCGAGCCGGGGTTAAAGAAATACATTTGAGAATTTCCTGTCCGGCGCACCGTTTTCCCTGTTTCTACGGAATTGACTTTCACCGCTCCAGCGAACTGATCGCCAATAAATATGATACCCTGGAGAAGATCACTAAGTACCTGGAGGTCGATAGCCTGGGTTATTTAAGTTTATGCGGAATGCTTAGTTGCCTGGAAGGCGGTTCGCAGAATTACTGCACCGCCTGCTGGACCGGTAAATACGCGGTACGTGCCGAGAAAAGGCATAGTAAATTTTCGCTAGAGAAAAGGTGTTGCGGGCAGGGAGAGTTGATGACGTAATAATTTTGGTGGGTCCTGCCACTGCGTCACCCTACCGTGCTCACTTACGTTGCGCGCGGTAGGGGACCCGACTCCGTGTCACCCACCAAAATTATTACGCTAAATTAGGAGTGCGTAATGAAGAAAATAACTTATAAAGATTCCGGAGTGGATATAAAGAGTGCCGGCGCCTTTAAGTCAAAATTAAAGCCGATGGTGCGCAGTTCCTTTAGGCCGGAGGTTTTAACGGATATCGGCGGGTTCGGCAGCTTTTTTAAGCTCAACAAAAATAAATACCGGGATCCGGTCCTGGTCTCATCCAGCGACGGGGTAGGGACTAAGCTTTTGATCGCTAAGCTCGCCAATAAGCATGATACCGTTGGAATTGACGCGGTGGCGATGAATGTGAATGATATTCTTTGTACCGGTGCCGAATCATTATTCTTTTTGGATTATATTGCTTTTACCAAGGTTAAAGAA
>JBFZAU010000075.1:0-5556 GCA_041308825.1 Candidatus Omnitrophota bacterium | reverse complement strand
GGCGCATTAAGTTAATCCCCAGCTGCAACTTATCGATTGCCTGGAGATCGGTCTTCAGACTACCAAGCTTAAATTTGTCTTCCAAGTCACAACAACATAAAAGAGCCGCCCCCTCCCAGGTAAAATAAAAAGCAGCCGAGGGCGCCGGGCAGGCGGTCGTTCTTTTGCTCCGATGTTTCAGATAATACTGCTTACCGATAATCCCGTAAAAATTTTCCAAATATCCTCCCCGGTTATGCGGCAGGTGCGCTACGATCTCCTGAAGCCCTCTTTGCTTAAAAAAACTCCGCAGCTGCGCGATATCCTGATGGTTAAATTTAGTGACAATCGCGGTAATCGCAATATCCATTCCGGGCACACCCCGGGCTCTATCCATCAAGGTCAGGATTTTTTCTAAAACATCTTCGTAAAACAGCCCCCGCATAATTGTTTCATAGTTGCGCTTAACCAAAGAAGGGAAGCTGATGGAAATGCGATCGACTCTGTTTTTGACCAATTCCCCGATAATTTGATCCGTAAGCATGGAACCGTTAGTAATTAATTCAATCTTTAAATGCGTTTGCTTCCGCAGATAATTAATGAATTTACTAAATTTTTTGTGCAACAGAGGCTCCCCCATTCCGCAAAGCCTGACCCATTCTATGCCATAATTCAGGCTTTTTTTAATGATCGCTTTAAAAGTTCTTTCCGTAATAAATCCCAGTTTGCGCTTGATCAGCCGGTTTGGGCACATAATGCAACGCGCGTTACAATAATTGGTTAGTTCGATCTCTACGAAATTTTTCATCACTTTCCTCAAGGGCTAAGCGATAGATTGGCGCCTGGCCTTTTAATTATTTTACGGATACCTGCCTTTAAAATTAACGCCAATAAATGATACGGCCAATATATAAACCTTAACCGGTATAGCCATAAAGCCCGCTTACTGTAAGGCGATAAACGATAAAACTTGGCAAACTGCTCCAGCGGCATCTTGATGATCATACCTACAGGTTCATTGAAATTATCATAAACCAAAAAATGGTGCTTTAAAAAAATAGCATTGCTATCTTTATCCGGGACCGAAAAAGTATTCTTTAAAATAAAATTCAGCATCAGGCGCTGGCGCCAACCTGAGGGGCTTAATTCTTTCCATATGCGCTTGGCAATCTCCAGGCCAAAAAAAGCACTTACCTGGATAAGCCGGAAATACAAGCTGACGCAGATTTGCCCCTGTCTGGCCTGTTTTAAGATATAATCCCAATCCAAGTTTTGATATTTCACTAATAAACAAGCAAAATCACAGGCAGATTTTAAGGAAAGTACATTCCCGAAACGGCGCAGGTGCAGAGCTAAACAAAAAAGCGTATCCTCAGGGGACAACAAAACAACCTCCCTGTCCCGGGCCGAAACCTTAATTACCCTTCCCCAAAGATCCGGAAGTAATTCTGTTTTTCTGGGGTAATCCAGCAACCAATGTACCTCTAGAGTAGAAAATAATCTTTGGTTTTTATTTTTCGTGAACATAAGATGATAATTCTTTCTTCTCCAATACTCCTCCTTAAATCCGCCCAGCTCTAGCCTATACCCTAAACTCTCCACCAATCTTTCTGCATGAGGAAGCTGCTCTTTTCTGACTAAGATGTCAATATCCGCCATCGGCCTTAAGCCGGTCAGATTGCCGTACATGCTATCAATAAGAAACGCTGTGCCTTTTAAGGGCAGCAAATCTACCCCCTCGGCACCAAAACTATCCGCGATTTCAAAAAATTCTTTCTCCAACTCAGCCAGCCGGGCTAACACATAAAAGTGGTATTTTTTCAATTCTTCAACTTCCCTACCGTCAAACAAAGGCAGCCACCCCTTAAAACAGGTATAGGCAAAGGAAGACAGCTCATGATACCCCAAAAGTGCATCGAACTTAACCCAATTAACCGGCTGGCGTAAAATCTGCTCAACATCAGCAGATCCACGACCGTTAACGATACTTTGGGCAACCGATAACACTAACCCTGCCTCCCGGCTGATCAGATTTTTACCGGCACCAGGCATTAAATTTTTGTTTTCTCTCTTAACCATAATTATCTACCAGCTTTACAAAGTATTTTTTCAACAGCCGGTGGCATAAAGCGGCATTTTTCGCAATCGGCGGATTTTTTACATCCCCGGCATTTTTCTGAAACTTTCGGTAATACATACCGGCCGATCATACCGGCCAGCTGCCCTGCATGTGCAATCCCCATAGGTTTTGCCTGCAAGAATGCCCCGTAACATGGATAAACCGTACCGTCTGATAGAATAAACAGTCTTTTTTTACCGGCACCGCAACCTATCTTCAGGTTTTTTTCAAGCCTTCCATAGCAGCGGCGGTTAAGCCCATCGTGAAAAGTAAAAATATTATTATTTTGCACCAGAGTCCTAACTAAATCTTTATCCATAACCCTGGAATAAACTATCAAGGGGTCATTTTTAAGCTGTAGCTGAGCGCAAACCTTCCTGATTAAAATAAGGTCTCCTGGGCCGGCGTAATGGAGCAAAGCAAAACCACCCACTCCTTGCGCTTGTAGCTTCCCCCTTATCCGCTTAAATTTATTCAGGCTGCATTTGCCGTTAAGATTAATCAAAAGTGAAAGCTTTACCCTTGGCAAGATCTGGAATTTCCGGGCTTCTTGTTCAAAATCCGCAAACCTCTCAAAGATCATCCGCAGCGTTTTAGCAGGGCAATCAGCATCAATCTCAAATTTAAGTTCACAACTAAGCGTTTTGGTTTCCCAAAGAATATCCAGCATATCTTTTAAAAGTACCGGCGGCATACCGATAAAAGTGAACAATGATGAGAGGCCGGCCGAATTTAATAAATGCCTTAAAAATGAACGATCAATTCTTGATCTGGCCGGATCTGCGGAGGCGGCGATTTTTATTTCCTGCGGGCAACAGGGTTTATTTTTAAAATAAAACTTTGGAGAAATCATAAGATAAGTTACCGGTTGAATAATTAGACGCGAATAAACTGTTAAGGCCCTGCCTGGACTTTTTATGTTTTTCTAAATTGTATAGCAGGTTCTGATTCTGGTAATGTTTACCCATTAGGCTAACCTGTTTTTTTAACATTTGCGAAGTTTCAAAGCCAAAGCCCGCAGATAAAAAATCCGGCCGGCCCTTATCCGCAATTACCTTGATCCTGAACTTCTCAGGAGCATCAAAGAGTGCAGTGCCAAAATACAAGCAGGTCTGCTGTCCAAAAGAATTACCGAAGATTTTTATGTTAAGATCTTTAAGGAAGCTTAAGGTGGCACAAGCAGAGGCATAGGTTTGCCGGGGAAGACAATACATACTATACACCTCAACCTGAATACCCAACGCCTGGGTCAATTTGACAGTTTTAGCAAACTGCTTTAAATTAAGTTTTTTATTAACCGCCCTTAAAACTACCGGATCCGCGGCTTCCAAGCCGTAGGCAATGGTTTTCACCCCCCCTTGGGCCATCTTAGTTAAAAGCTCACGGTCCACCAGATCCGTCCGGGTAGTACACCAAATTTTTATTTTCCATCCCTGTTTTTTGATCCCCTGCATAATCTGGCTAACCCTGCTTTTATCAAAAGTAAATGAGGGGTCGCAAAAAAAGAACTCCCGCAGGCCGTGTTTCAGGCAAACCGCAATATCATCCAAGACTCTCTGGGCGCTATGGGAGCTTATTCTACGGCCAAAAGCCTTGGGAGTGTAACAAAAGGAACAGTTAAATGTACATCCCCGGGAGGCCAGCATCGCGGCAATCTTATGATCACGAAAATTAAAAACATTGTTTTGGTAAGGTGAAGGCAAATGATCTAAATCCGCGGCTAAAACCACCCGGGCATTCTCTGCTAGACCGCCATCTTTCCTGAAGAGTATGCCTTTTACCCCTTGGATGGATTGTTTAGCCTCCAGGCACCTGCACAGCTCCAAAAGTACGGTTTCCCCCTCCTGCCGGCAGACAATATCCACGGAAGGCATCTGCAGCAGCGCCTCCTTGGGCATAAAAGTTGCCTGGGGGCCTCCGATAATTATTTTAATCGCCGGGTCAATCTGTTTGATAAAATCGGAAAGCGCAAGGATCGGCTGCATATTCCATTGATAAGCAGAAAATCCCACGATCGCGGGTTTGAATCCCTGAATTAAAGCTGAGATATGATCAAGGCTGCGCGGAGGATCCACGGTCATATCCTCAATCATCGCTTCTATACCTGCATGCTTAAGCCTAGCGGCAATGTAGCCTAAAGAAACAGGGAAAAAATCACCTCCCGCCGGAGGCAAATGAAATAATAATACTCCAGGCTTCATAAGGAAAGTTTGAACTGTTTTAGATCCTGCACCGGTATGGCTGACCGTAGATCGACCGCCGCCAGGATCTTCCCCTAACTATTTTTAGATTAATCCTGATGATTAAAAAAATCCCGGTAAGCCTGGCTTTTAGCCAGCAAATCTGCATGCGTTCCTTCTTCCACGGCATTATCACTCCTTAAAAAATATATCCGGCTAGCGTCTTTTACCACCAGCAATCTGTGTGAAATAACAACCGTGCTTAAAGAATTCCTTTTTTCCTTTAGGGCTTGCAGGATCTTCTCCTCCGTGAAAGCATCTACCGAAGAAATAGCCTCATCCAGGATCAACATCCCGAAATTCCTGACAATAGCCCTGGCCAAAGCCAATCTTTGCCTAAGACCATGTGAAAGGCAACAGGCATCCTCCCCAATCAAAGTATCCAAGCCTTGCGGCAATTCTTTGATCCAATCATCCAGACAAGCTATCCTAACTGCTTCAGAGACCTCCCGGGGATTTAAGTTTTTTAAACCCAGGCAAATATTTTCCCGGACAGAAAGGTCAAATAAGAGCGGCTGCTGAGTAGCAATGCCTATATTTTTCCTCAGATCATTTAAGCGTATCATTCTCAGATCCACTCCATCTAAAAGCACTTCCCCCTGCCCAGGTTCATAAAGCCGCATGATCAGGTTAACCAGGGTAGTTTTACCGCAACCTGATGAACCAACGATAGCTACCCAGGCTTGGGCCGGGATATGCAAATTCAGGTCTTTAAAGATGGATTTTCGCGGTGAATAACCGAAAGTAATCTTCCGCAGTTGGATCTCTCCCCGGAATGAATCCAGGTTTTTTACCCCGGGCAGATCCTTAATACCGGGTTGCCTATCCATAATTTCCAGGAATCTCTCCAGAGGTACCGCTTCCTTGGCGATATATTCAAAGCGATAGCTTAAAGATTCCAACAGGCCGCCCAGCTGCATAAGATAAAGCATGGCCGCGGTGTAACTACCGAGCGATAACCTGCCCTTAATAATTAACCAGCCGCCGAAAAGAGTGACCGCCCCGTAAATCACCTTGGATAATAAAGAAGAGGCCAGGGAATTAAACACCGACCAGCGGAAACTTTTGATATTTAAACGGATATTCTCAATTAAGCTTCTTAAATAGCGATGCCTTAAGTCGGACTCCAAACCAAAGGCTTTAATAATTAGGATTTTACTAAAAGCCTCATGAATTTTTTTGGATAACCTGGCGCGGCTATCCCAAAGCTGCCTGTAA
>JBFZAU010000074.1:0-3230 GCA_041308825.1 Candidatus Omnitrophota bacterium | reverse complement strand
ATTCCAGGGTTGATTTTACTTAGTACTTCGTAGCTCAAGCCAATACGTTCCATATAACCGGGAGCGAAAGATTCTATAATGATATCTGATTCTTTTATCAGTTTTTTAAAAATTTCTCTTCCTTCGTCGCTCGTTATATCCAAAGTAACGCTTTTTTTACCGCGATTAAAGGATAACCAGAAAAGGCTTGACTCAGATCCCTCGGTATCATTGCAAAAAGGGCCTATTTCCCTTTCGGCACTACCCCCGGGTTTTTCAATTTTTATTACCGTCGCGCCGAGCCAGGCGAGTATTTGACCGCAAACGGTTCCCTTGTAATCACTAATATCCAATACTTGATACGGGCTAAGCATCTAACTCCTATTTAGGTTTTCTCCCATTACCGGCTCTTGCAAGTTCAAGAACGCAGGTATCTTTTACAGGTTTGGTTTTTATCCAGGCTTGCATAACCTTGTCTATTTCTTAGTATTAAGTAGCAGTCTTTTCTGATAGGCTGCTGCCGTGGAAGAAACTTTGTTTGAAATTAAAGAATAGAATATTTTGATAAATATGTCGATGATTCAAATCACTGATTAAGAAAAAGGGCTATGTTTAAAAATTAACCATAACATAAAAATCCTAAAAAATGTAATAAGTTCCTCATATTTCAATAATAAGCGCCAATAAAGCGGCTGATATTAGTCATACTCTTTATATACGCATCTGAATATACGCATCTGAATTTTGATCTAGTAATATAATCTGAGTGACTCAAATCAGTGACAGGTTTTTACCACAGGTTGTATTGTTTTGATAGTATCGTGCAATAAAGTTTAGAACATTTTTATTGGTTTAGCATTAACTTTGAAATCCTCAAATACAAAAAAAGGTAGGGAAATGGTGTATTTTGATAACTTTCTTTTGTTGTGCGGGTATGAACCTGCGGAAATTGAAGAGCAGCGGCCAAGAATAGAAAAAGCATTTGAAAAGCTAACACTTAAAACCGAGGATTTTGTGATAGCAGAGAAAAGACTCGGAGAATATTTTGATATAAGTTTGACCAGCATAAGGAAAATGTTAGGCCTCTGGCTCCGAAGCCTCATAGACGTAGCCCTTGCCAAGGATGAAGGTAAGAAACTGGTTTACACCATGATGCCGCCTATGGTTTTAGTACAGAATGCAATGGCAATGGCTTCCAAGGATATCTATGTTACTGCTCCGGATATACTGCTTTCTTATACACATGGAGCGCTGCTGGGTAAGATGGATGCAATATTAGAAGAAGCTGAGTCGGACTTGCTGCCAATGTCTTCAGCATACTGCGGAGGTATAAAACTCCAGCTCGGGGCCATAACTAAAGGATTAATCCCGCTTCCGGACCTTTTTATAGCAAGCGGTTTTGTGTGTGATCAAACGCCTAAGGTTGAGGAAATATTAAGTGAAAGATACGGTATTCCTGTGCAATACATAGACGGCACTCTGGATGAAGAGAAAACGAACTGGCTGGAAACCAGTGACAGAAGAGTGGAATATTATGTGCAGGAATCAAAAGATGCTTTGCAGCGGTTTCAAGAAGTTACAGGTTGCATAGTAACGAATGAAATGGTCCAAAAAGCCAATGCACGCGCCAGAGATCTACGCGTATACTGTAAAAAAATTGCGGAGCTTTTCAGGGGAGCTGACCCTCCTCCTACTGGTTTTAATAACATAGCAGCTCTGTTCCGCGCCGCAAACTGGCTTGTAAATCCTACAACATACGGAAAGGTGGAGGAAATACTTGACCTGTGCTACAAAGAGTTGAGCGAAAGAGTCCGCGCCGGCAAGGGAGTGGTGCCAAAAGGTTCTCCCAGGGTAGCGATACTAAAGGTTTGCGGAGATCCAATTGTCGTGCACCAGATTGAGAAGGCGGGCCTGGCTGTAATTGAAGACAATACTGGGATTATAGCGCCGGCCAGAGAAGAATTCAGGAGTAAATATACGGATTTTTGGCATCAGGGTATTGAATTATTTGTGCGGATGGGTGTTGGGTATGCCGAACGGCAGGTAGAGCTGTTCAGAGACCTTAATCTGGATGGTCTTATTTTAGATTACCCCATCGGGTGCCGGGATCAGTGTATCTCACCGCTGAAAGTAAAAGACATGGTTGAGAAAGAACTGAAAATCCCTGTTCTGCTGCTTCCTTTTGACCACGTGGAGACCCGTAACTATAGTGCGGAAGTAATAATGAGCAGAGTAGAACCGTTTTCTGAAATCCTAAAGAAAATAAAGGTTACCAAATCCAGTAACCCGGTTAAAACTTAATATTACCCCTGTTATTTCAAGAAAGGCCCAAGATTTTCAATATTCTGGAGCTTTCACTTTGCAGGGCATGATAAAAATCTTGAGGGAAAAATAATGGAAATGTTTGAAGATTTAGCAATATATTTGGAAAACAGGATACCGGAGCTTGAGAAGCTAAAGAACAACGGTGCAAAAATCGTGGGATATGTCCCGGGAGGATTTGTACCTGAGGAAATAATCTGGGCAGGCGGAGCGATACCTGTCGCGCTTAACAGGGGTGGTAACCATGAAGCCGTGCTTGAATCAATGAATTACATACCCCGGTTCATTGACACGTACTCGCGCGCCCAGATCGGTTATTGGGCGTTAGGAGAACCACTGTATCGCCTGGCTGATCTCGTGGTAGTGCCGTGCACAGATAAAAATATTGCGGCGATAGCAGACTGCTGGGAAATGTGGACGAACACGCAGCTTTTCAGGCTGGGCGTCCCTCATAATAATACAACTCAGCATGCATTTAAGTACTACTTTGATACTTTGATTTTACTCAAGGAAGTAATTGAAAAACTGACAGATAAACCGGTCACCGATACCAAATTGAAAACGGAAATTGATACGTGCAATAGAATACGACTGCGCCTGGGCCAGATACGAGAACTCCGTAAAAATGAGGCCCCGCCGATAAGCGGGAGCGATTTTATAAAACTGCACCATGCCACCCTTCTGGCTGAACGGAACTATATGGCGGAATACCTTGATTTAAAAGTTGATGAGCTGGGAAAAAAGAACGGGAAACGGACCCCAAGAATATTACTGATTGGCTCATCAATCGCTCAGGGTGATTATAAAATCTATGATTTGCTGGAATCTGCCGGTGCTAATGTTGTAGTAGAAGATTTCTCTGAAGGAATCAGGCCGTACCTGCAACAGGTGGATAATTCAGGAGATTCATACAAAGCATTAACTAATGC
>JBFZAU010000073.1:0-7787 GCA_041308825.1 Candidatus Omnitrophota bacterium | reverse complement strand
TCTCCCATAGAGTAACCCTGTGTAGAAATCGGCTCAAGCACGATAACTTGCGCTTTAACCTTGGTTTTAAAAATCCAGCTGCCTTTGGGGATCGCCGCCTGAGCACCGATCAAACAAATCGGCAACACCGGTTTTTTTTCTTTAATCGCCAATTTAAAAGCCCCGTTTTGAAACTCTCCCATCTGCCCCGTACTGCTGCGGGTGCCCTCCGGAAAGAACAAAACCGACATATCTTTACGCAGCCAGAGGCTGGCGGTATGATAAATTTCTTTAATGCTGGAGAAATCCCCCCGGGTAAGCTTAATATGTTTAATCAAACTCAAACACCAGCCGATAAAAGGGACTTTAAACAGGCTGGCCTTAGCTACCCACTTAAACTGCATTTTAGTCTGATAAAGCACCACAATATCCGCCATGCTCTGATGGTTAGCGATAATCACATAAGTCTGGCGATAATCGATATGTTCAAGCCCGCGGACCTTAAGGCTCCAATAGGGATTTAAAGCAATCAACAAATCCGACCACCAGAAACACTGCCGGTGCGTGATCTTCTTTTTTCGATCGAAAGGAAAAAGCAGGATGTTTAAGGTAAAAACTGCCAAAAACAGCAGGATCGTTAACAACGTGCTGGCCGCCCAAATAAATACAGAAATAATCGCTTTCATTCTCTTCTTTTGAATATAGCCCAAATCTTTAGGGTTGTCAATTAAGATTAGCGGATCACCGCGCAAGGACAGATTTGATTGTAGGCGCAATAGGTACAGGCTTTATATTCGGGCTTAGCCGGATAATCCTGCCGGCGGATCCCTGCGGAAACCTCCAGGATATCCTCTTTGACCTCCTCCAAATCATCTTCCTTAATTTCGTGGCGGCCGATTATCCCGGATTCCAAAAAGTACAACTCTACCGCCTGCGGCAGGGCTCCAAATCGATATTGATAGGCTAAAGCATAAAGAGCCAGCTGCTTATTTTCCTTAACCCGTTTATCCGCATCCTTCTGGGTCTTGATTGCGGAGGTCTTAAAATCCATAATCACCGCACCGGATTCTTCCAGATCGATCCGATCAAACCTTCCGGTAATTTTATTTTTCCCGATCACGAAATTAAATTCTTCTTCGATGAATTTCGGAATCAGGCGGCGCTTTTCTTCATCTTTAAAAAACCGGATTAAAGCTTCCTTGCCGATACGTAAACGCTCCTCCTGATGCTTAATATCCAGAAACCCTTGCGGATCAAAGCTGGCTTGAAAGTAATCCAGGATTTCATCCACCGCCACCTTCTCCCCCTTAACCTTACGCAATAAATACTGGCTGACTGCCTCATGCATCGCGCGGCCGTAAATTACCGTATGGTGTTCCATAATCGGCACGCGCAAGATATTAACGTATTTATATTTTAAAGGACAGGTTAAATAGTCGTCAATTTGGTAATAACTTAAGGTAACCAATTTATCTTCTGCAATCGGCGCCAGGGCTGATTTTGCCAGCTCTTTTACCGGAGCAAAGCGCCGGATACTTTCAATGGCCGAACTCTTTTGTGCCCCGGTATCCAAAGCGGGTTTTTGACCTAATGCCTCTAAAACAAACTGGCTGACCTTGCGCAGGCGCTTGCCTCCGTAATCTTGCGCGCTGGTTAAATATAATTCCTCCTTGGCCCGGGTCATCCCCACATAAAAAAGCCGCCGCTCCTCCTGGATATGAAAATTACCGGTCGGCAATACTTCTTTGATCAGGGCATCCGGTAGTTCAATCTGCTGCGAACGTTTAGGCAGGGGAAATTTTCCCTGTACCAGGCTGACCAAAAATACTACTCTAAATTCCAGGCCTTTAGCTTTGTGGATCGTCAATATATTTACCGCATCCTGGTCGAGGTCCGCTTCCACGGTCGGCGGGTCATCCCCGGAATCAATTAAAAGATTAAGGTGCTGAATAAAACTGATCACCCGGTCCTGCTTGGCTACTAACTCAAAATCCCGCACCTGGTTAAAAAACTTAGCGATATTCTGAATCTTGGTTTCTTTTTCCAAATTCGGGTCATGCGTCAAATACTTCAGATAGCCGGTATCAGTCAAAAAGCTGTAAAGCAACCGGCCGGTAGTTTCATCCCGCGAAATACGTAAAAATTTTTCGATTTCACCCAGGATTTGTTTAATCTTTTCTTTGGTTTTGTCCTTGGCGGCGGAAAGCTCCGGAATTTTTTCCAGATCGTTAAATACCGAATAAAGCGAACGGTTGCGGCGACGGGCAAAATGGTTGCACAAAGTAAGATCGGATAGGTCTACCTGATAGATCTCTGAACTGACCAAATAATACAAGCTTAAAGAATCCGAAGGGTTGGCGATGACCCGCAGAAAATTAATGCACAGCTTTACTTCTTCCCGCGCATATAAACCCTGATTACCGCTGAATTGCCAGGGAATATTCTGCATATTTAGAGATTGAATGAAGCTTTGCGCATCGGAGTTTGAGCGCACTAAAATGGCAAAATCCCTATACTTAAACTTACCTAGATTTACTTTATCTTGTATAATATTACTTACAGCATCGGCCTCAGCTGAATGCGTATCAAACTGCAAACTAATCGGCCTTTCCCCTTTTTTCGTCAATCCCACCAGATGCTTGTTAATTTTAGCTTTCACTTCAAAGCGTTCGGGATTATTATTCTGGATCATTTGATAAGCGCTGTCTAAGATCGGCTGAGTAGAACGGTAGTTCTGAATCAAGGTGATCTTTTCGGCTTGAGGATATTGCTGATTGAAATTTACCAGATTACTGTAAGCGGCGCCGCGCCAGCGGTAAATACATTGATCGTCATCCCCGACCACCGTAATATTATTTGAGCCTTGGGCCAAAAGCTTTACAATCTGAAACTGAGCAAAATTAGTATCCTGGAATTCATCAACTAAAATATATTTAAATTGCTGCTGGTAATTTTTTAAGATCAAAGGATGCCGGCGCAAAAGCTCTAAACTCAAATAAAACTGATTACCGAAATCTACCAGGCCTTCCTTACTCAAAAGCTCCTGGTATTTAAGATAAGCCCTGGCGACTTCCAGCTGCTGGACGGCCAACTCTTCCTCAGCCGGATCCTTAACGGCCGCCTTCACCTTAATGGCAAAATCCTGGGCGTATTGGAAATATTCTTGCCCAGAAACATCTTCATCTTTAGCCCGGCTAAAGAATGAGATCAACGCCTCGATAAAACGGGTAGGCTCAGCTAATGGCCGGTAATAATCAAGCGGAAACTCAAAAAGATGTTCCCGGAAAAATACCGCGGCCTCTGCCTGCGCTAATACCTTAAAATCCGGATTAAGGCCGGCGACCAAAGCGTTCTCCCGCAGGAGGCGGTCCCCGAAAGCATGGAAGGTCAAAATCCAGATATCGGTATAACCGTAAGGCATCAAGATATCCACCCGCTCCTGCATCTCCTTAGCCGCTTTATCCGTAAAGGTCAATGCCAGGATCTCATCCGTCTTAGCCAGCCCCTGGTTAATCAACCAGGCGATCCGCTGGGTAATCACCCGGGTTTTACCGGTACCTGCCCCGGCAATAATTAATAAGGGTCCCCGGGTATGGGTAACCGCTTGAACCTGCTCCTTATTCAAACCTTCTAATATTTTATCCATAATTATTCGAATGCAGCTGGTTAGTCTTGATTGATTACCTGGATTAACTGGCAAAGCCGGCCATAGTCGCGTAAATTAAAATTCATCGTTAAACGCGGCAATTCCAAAAACTCCCGCTCCTGGATTTCTTTTTCCGTGGGCAGGCAACGCCTGATTTCTCCGCTTTTGAGAATATCTTTAAATTCCCGGTTAATCAATTTAAGAGTTAAGTCGGAAATCTCGCGATTTAACCTTAACACCGCTTCACCCGCAACATACCTGATCGAATGATAGACCCGGTAAAAATTACCGATAAAGCTGGCGGCCTGATCGGCACTTTTCATAATCTTAAAAAGCAGCAGATCATCTTTTTTAATAAACCCCTTCTTGACCAGCTTTTTTTTCATAAACTCTACGATGCTCGCCCAGTAGGTCGAACCCTTAGGCTCCATTAATACTATCGGCCGCGGCCGGGATTTACCGGTTTGCATCAGCGTAATCATTTCAAACCCTTCATCCAGAGTACCAAAACCCCCGGGAAAAAGCGCGGTAGCGTCCGTCTCTTTCACAAAAATCAGCTTGCGGGTAAAAAAATATTTAAAATTGATCAACTTCTCTTTTTCGTCGATATAAGGATTAGGTTTTTGCTCAAAAGGCAGCCGGATATTCAAAGCGAAATCCTTCCCCTGGCGGGCGCCTTTATTGCCGGCCTCCATTACTCCGGGGCCGCCTCCGGTCACAATCATATAACCTTGGGCCGACATTTTACGGGAAAATTCTTCGGCCAGGCGGTATTCGGAAGAATTAGCTTTTGAACGGGCCGAGCCAAAAATAATCACTTTCTTAACCAGGCGGTAAGGAGAAAATATCTTAAATGAATAGCGCAGCTCTTTAAGGGTATTGTTGACCAGCTTGAGGTCTCCGGTATCGGCCGACTCCCTGCCCAGCTTAATGCTCGTCGTCAATATTTCGCGTAATAAATGTTGAACCCGGCTGGAATTTGATTTCGCCGCCAGCTGGCTAATTAAAGCGTCAACTGCCGGATCACCGATTTCATAATCTTTAAAAATCTTTTCCATGGCCTTAGGGCTTTTTCAGGGTAATAATTTTATTTGAGATTAATCCCGAGTTTACGTAATTCTTCGGTTGCCTGCCGGCGAAAATCACCTTGCAGCTGGATAACAAAACCTTCCACGGTTGCCCCCGTACCGAATCTTTGCTTTAGTCTCTTAGCCAGTGCCAAAAGCTCGTTTTGGCTTAGAGCCAAGCCGCTAATTAAAGTCGCTCCCCGGCCGGCGCGGGCCTGCTGCACATAACGCAAACGCGCTGTGCCGGCGGTATCCACCGGATCGCTCTTTTGCAAATCAACGCAACTGCAGCGCTTGAAAGTCTTAGCGCATTTAGGGCAAATCGAGCCGTAAACAGTAGAATAAACCAAACGGGAATTTGAACCGTTATATTCCATATCAGAAAAGGTCCATCTCCCGGCTATTTTTGGGGGCTCTGCGTAAAGCCTTTCTTTCATAGTCATCCATCATTCTGTTGGTGACTTTCTGGCCGTAAATCCTGGCTTGTTTTAAATCCCCCCAGGCTTTTTTATATTCTTTAGCCTGATAATAAGCTTGCGCCCGGTATAAATAAGAAAGGCCGTCATCGGGCTTAATGCTTAATGCCCGGCTTAAATCGGCTATCCCCTGAGCATACCAACCCTTGGCAATATAGGTATTTCCCCGCTCGGCATACGCAGCTACATCATAAGGGTTTATTTCGATCGCCGTGCTCAAATCCTTGATCGCATTATCATAAAATTTAAGAAAAGCATAGGATTGCCCGCGGTAGAGATAAAGCCCGTAAAGGATCTGCCCGTCATCCGGAGCGATCTCCAAGGCCTTAGTATATTCCTCGACCGCCCGGTCATAAACATGGGCGTTAAAATACGCCCGGCCGCGGAGCTTATAATTAGACCAGCTGTATTTTGCGGCAGAAGCCGAAGGCGCCAGTAAAAATAAAAAACACAGTCCGATGGCTATCTTTTTCATTACTCCTCCCTGCTGCTTTATATTCTAGCTTGACAAGGCGGGAATTTCAAGTATACTTAATAAACTTAAGGTATTTTGGATAAAAAATTAATCCACCTGAAATTAACGATAATCCGTACCCCTTTCTAAAAAATCAAGGGTATAAATCCGGGCAGGCTTTACGAATATGCTAACCTGAGTAAAGTAAGCCCTCATTGAGCGAGGTCTAAAGATGATTAAAAAATGCGTAATCTGCCAAAAAGGCGCCCTGCAAGGGAAAGTATTATCCAGAAAAGGCCAGTATAAAGCTAAAGGCGGTACAGGCTCAAAGATTGCCCGCTGGAGTAAGCGTAAATTTCTACCTAATCTGCAAAAAGTCAACCTTCTGGTAGAAGGCGCATCCAAAAGAGTCTTTATTTGCGCCAAATGCATCAAAAAAGGGGATTTTAAGAAAGTTACGCCCCGGATAAAAGCTACTACTTAAAAAATATATCCTTAATCTCCAGAATCAAAGATTCATCCTGCCTCCAACTATCCAATTTAGGAGTATAGATTAGGTCAAAAGAATCTGCCGCAAGCAGGCTCTCCTTCTGGTTGCTCATCCCGAAAGCAATCGCTTCTTGTGTAGTCGTTCCGTCGGTCACCCAAAATTTCAGGGTCCCGCGGGCTAAAAGCTGCACTTGGCTTTTGAGTTTTAAAGCCCGGGTAAAAAACAGCGGTTCGGAATTCGCCATACCGAACGGCTCCAGACGCTCCAATTCTTTAACCAGCGGACCGTTCAAATCACTAAGCAGCAGCTCAGCATCGACATCTCTACTCGGAAGCAAATCTTCCAAGGTTAAGCGGTCGCAAGCCAGCCGGTTGATGCTTTTACGGAACTCATCGATATTGTCTCTGGTAATTAATAACCCGGCGGCATGGGCATGCCCCCCGAAGCTGTTTAAAAGCTCCTTGGAATCAAGCAGCGCATCAAAAAGATGGAAATTTTTGATCGAACGGGCTGAGCCCTTGCACAAATCTTCCTTAATCGAAATCACAATCGCCGGCCGGTAAAAACGGTCGGCCAGCTTCGAAGCCACAATCCCCAAAACTCCCTGGTGCCAATCCTCCTTAGCAATCACAATAACTTTTTGTTCCTTAAAATTCATCTGCTGATTAATTAGCGCTTCGGCCTCCTCTAAAATTTTACTCTCAATTTTCTGGCGCTGGCGGTTAAACTGCTCAAGCTCAAGAGCCAGCTTTTGGGCCTGGGCAATATCCTGGGAGATCAAAAGTTTCAACGAAACTTCGGCATAATCCAGCCGGCCCGGGGCATTCAGCCGGGGAGCGATAATAAAGCTGACATAAGTAGAATTTAATTTCTTATTTTCGATCCCCGCGTTCTCCATGATCGCCCGCAAGCCCAATCTTTTTGTTTGCCCCAGGCGTTTTAAGCCTTCTTTGGCAATAATCCGGTTCTCTTGCACCAAGGGCACGCTATCGGCAATCGTGCCCAGGGCGACCAAATCCAAATCATCAATCAATAAAGAGCCGGTTATACTTTGAGCGAATTTGTAAGCTACCCCTACCCCGGCTAACTCCCGGAAAGGATACCCCGAATTTTTAACTTTGGGATTAATAATTGCGGAAGCTGCCGGAAGCTTTACCCCTTGAGGCTCATGATGGTCGGTAATAACCACATCAATATTGGCCTGGCGCAAAGCTTCAATTTCTCCGTGGTTGGCAATCCCGCAGTCCGCCGTTACCACTAACTTAACTTGCTTCTCTTTGGCAATCTGGACAATCTGGCGGTTTAAACCGTACCCTTCATTAATCCGGTGCGGAATATGATGCAAAACTTCCAGACCTAAACCCAAAAGCGCATTTTTCAGTAAAACGGTACTGGTTATCCCGTCAACGTCGTAATCCCCTACCAAAAGCACCTTTTCATGATTCTGCCTGGCCTTGGTGACTAAGCCCATCGCCCGCGGCATATCCGAAAATAAATGCGGACTGTAAAAATCGCTGATTGAGCTTTTAAAAAATTTTTCGGCAGCGGCAGCGCTGGTTATTTTACGGTTAATCAGAAGCTGAGCCAAAACTTTGGAAATTCCTAATTCTTTGGCGAGCCGGTTTTGCAGGTGGATATCGGGTGAAGCTAAACTGAGGATAGAGTGTGAAGGCAT
>JBFZAU010000072.1:0-2954 GCA_041308825.1 Candidatus Omnitrophota bacterium | reverse complement strand
TCTCCGATATGCTCAAGGGCAAACAAGGCCGTTTCCGGCAGAACCTTTTAGGTAAGCGCGTAGATTATTCTGGCCGTTCGGTGATTGTAGTCGGCCCTGACCTTAAGCTCCATCAGTGCGGCCTGCCCAAACAGATGGCTCTGGAATTATTTGAACCTTTCATCATTAAGAAATTGAGGGAAAAAGGCTTTGTGCATACGATTAAAGGCGCGCGCCGCATGGTTGAACGCGGTAAAATCGAAGTCTGGGATATTTTAGATGAAGTGATTAAAGACCACCCGGTGCTTCTTAACCGCGCTCCTACACTGCACCGTTTAGGGATCCAGGCCTTTCAACCGGTTTTAATTGAAGGTAAAGCGATCAAGATCCATCCTTTAGTCTGCACTGCTTTTAACGCCGATTTTGACGGCGACCAGATGGCAGTGCATGTGCCTTTATCCGTAGAATCCCAGATAGAAGTCAAAGTACTCGCCCTTTCTATAAATAATATATTTTCTTCGGCAGACGGCCGGCCGATTATTACCCCTACTCAGGATATTGTTTTGGGTTTGTCATATCTCACCAAAGAAAAACCCGGGGCAAAAGGAGAAAATAAACTCTTTGCTAATCCTGATGAGGTTTTAATCGCTTATGAAGATGAAGCTGTAGCTTTGCATGCGCGTATAAAACTTCGGGTTGAGAATCTTTATGATCTAGACGAGAAGAAGTTTACCTCAGGGAAACAAATTATCGAGACTAGCGTAGGCAAAGTTATCTTTAATCAAACCCTGCCGCAGGAATTCGGTTTTGTGAATAAAGAATTAAACAAGAAAAATGTCGGCGAGATTGCTACCGATACTTATAAACGCTTCGGGCACCAGAGGACAATACAGTTGCTCGATGAACTAAAAATATTAGGTTTTAAATTTGCCACCTCAGGTGGAATTTCTATAGGGATAGATGATTTAAAAATCCCCAAAGAAAAAAAGGAAGTCCTCGCAGAAGCTATAGCAGAAGTTGATAAGGTGGAGGGGCAATACCACAAGGGTGTCATTACCGATTCGGAGCGTAAAAGTAAAGTTATTGATATCTGGACTCATGCCACAGACAGGATTTCCGACCTTTTATTCAAAGGGATGGATATTTTTAACCCGATATTCTTAATGGTGGATTCAGGTTCCAGGGGTTCAAGGCTGCAGGTCAGGCAGTTGGCAGGAATGCGCGGATTAATGGCTAAACCCTCGGGTGAAATTATCGAAAGCCCGATTACGGCAAATTTCCGGGAAGGATTGACGGTTTTGGAATATTTTATCTCTACCCACGGCGCGCGCAAAGGTCTGGCTGATACAGCACTGAAGACCGCTGATGCCGGATACCTGACGCGTAGATTAGTCGATGTAGCACAGGAAGTTATCGTTACCGAACGCGACTGCGGCACCTTAAACGGCATCACCGTAGCAGCGATCATTGAAGGTGACGAAGTAGTAGTCAGCCTCAAAGACCGGATTATCGGCAGGGTAACGCTGGATAATATCGTCGATATTATTACCGATGAAGTGGTTGTCCAGCAGGGAGATGAAATCAGCGAAGAAAAAGCCGAGATGATTGAAAAACTTGGCATTGAGAAGATCCGTATCCGCAGCGTCCTGACCTGCGAATCCGGACGGGGCGTCTGCAGTAAATGTTATGGCCGGAATTTAGCCAGCGGATTGATGGTAGACGTGGGAGAAGCGGTGGGGGTAATTGCTGCCCAGAGTATCGGCGAACCGGGGACACAATTAACGATGAGGACTTTCCATATCGGCGGTACAGCCTCCAGAATCGTCGCCCAATCCTATATCAAATCCAAAAATAAAGGAGTAATTAAATACCATAATTTAAGAGTTGCTTTTAAAAATAAGGATTTTGTGGTCTTAAATAGAAACGGCGCGATAAGCATTAATGATAAACAGGCAAGAGAATTGGAACATTACGCTGTTCCGCAGGGCGCCTTTATCGCCATAAAAGACGGCGATACAGTGAATGAGGGGGTAATTTTTGTAAAATGGGATCCCTATACTCAGCCCGTCCTGACGGAAGTCAATGGCCGGGTCAAATTTGAAGACTTAAGGGAAAATGTTACGGTTAGAGAAGAATTAAATCCGGTGACTAAATTAAGTGAACGCGTAGTCGTAGAACATAAACAGGAATATCATCCGCAGATCATTATCTTAAACGAAAAACATGAAGTGATGGGGATTTATCCCATACCGGTGGGTGCGCATATCTTAGTCAAAGATGGCCAAACTATAGATGCCGGAGAACTTTTAGCCAAGATACCGCGCCTGGTGGTAAAAACCAGAGATATCACCGGCGGCTTGCCGCGGGTTGCGGAATTATTTGAAGCCCGGCACCCCAAAGACCCGGCAATTATCAGCGAGATAGACGGATTTGTCGAGTTCGGCGAGACTAAAAAAGGCCAGCGCGTGATTATTATAAAATCTCCTACGGGTATGAGCAGAGAATATACCATACCCCACGGTAAACATCCCAATGTTTATAAGGGCGATAAAGTAAAAGCCGGCCAGCAGTTGACCGACGGTCCGGTGGTCTTACAGGATATATTACGCGTCTGCGGCGACAAAGTATTACAGGAATATTTGGTGAATGAAGTGCAGGAAGTTTACCGCCTGCAGGGCGTGCGTATCAATGATAAGCACATTGAGGCGATTATCCGGCAGATGCTGAAAAAAGTGCGGATTGAAGAACCCGGCGACACTGAATTTTTAGCTACCCAGCAGGTGGATAAATGGGTCTTTCAGAAAGAGAATAACCGGGTAATTAAAAAAGGCAAGAAGCCGGCTTCGGCAACGCCTCTATTGCTTGGTATTACCAAGGCTTCATTGACTACAGAAAGTTTTATCTCCGCGGCAAGTTTTCAGGAGACTACCAGAGTGTTAACCGAAGCAGCGGCATCCGGTAAACGTGATGAGCTG
>JBFZAU010000071.1:0-18751 GCA_041308825.1 Candidatus Omnitrophota bacterium | reverse complement strand
AAATATGCTCCCGGATCTGTTTTTTATAGGGAAGAAGTTTTGGCTCCTGAGTGATAACGATGACGTCCAGATTATTGATTTTATACCCGCACTCCGCAACAAATTCATTAACCAACTGCAAGAGCTTACTGCTGGCAATATCTTTGTATTCGGCTGAAGTATCCGGAAAATGCTCTCCGATATCCCCTAATGACAGCGCCCCCAGGAGCGCATCGCAAAGCGCATGGATTACAGCATCGCCGTCAGAGTGCCCAAGCAAGCCTTTGGAATGCGCAATTTCAACTCCCCCTAAAATAAGTTTTCTGCCTTCCACTAAACGGTGGATATCATAACCAATCCCAACCCTAAAGCGCATTTTTTAACCTCTTAGCGATTAATTCCGCAAAAAGCAGGTCTTCTTGCGTAGTGATTTTAATATTGGCGTAGCTTCCCGCTACCAGCTTGACGGGCCTGCCGGTTTTTTCGATCAAAGCCGCCTCATCGGTAACTTTACTGGCCGCATATTTTCTATATGCCTGTAGAATCAGATTTTTCTTAAAAACCTGCGGGGTTTGAATCTCCCAAAGCTTATCCCGTTTGAGTGTGCGCTCGACCAAATCATTCCGTCCGGAAACCTTAATCGTGGCTTTAGGCTTAACCGCCGCTACCGCAGAGCCTGTTTTCCTGGCAGCGCTAACTACTCTAGTTACCATGCCCGCTTCAATAAAAGGCCTGGCGGCATCATGGATTAAAACCCAATCGCTTTTTGGGCCAAGCGCTTGCAAACCCTGATACACCGAATCCTGCCGCAAAGCCCCGCCTAAAACCACTGCCTTAACTTTATCGAAAGAATACATCTTGACTAACCGCCGGATACCGGGCTGATTCTTACGACTGGCCACCACCACAATCTCCTTAACCTGCGGATGCCGATTTAATACGCCTAAAGAATAAACAATCACCGGAAATTTCCCGATTTTAATTAAGGGCTTAGAGAGCGGGCTTTTTAAACGTTGGCCTCTTCCGGCAGCTACGATAATTGCGCTAAGCATTATTTATCGATTTTGGTAAAGATCATCCGGCCGGCCTGGGTTTGTAAAACCGAGGTCACCGCCACCTTAACATCCTGGCCGATCAAACGGCGGGCATCTTCCACCACCACCATCGTGCCGTCATCAAGGTATCCCACCGCCTGATTATGCTCTTTGCCTTCCTTGATCAATTTAATATGCATTTCTTCCCCGGGGAAAACTACCGGTTTTAAAGCATTCGCCAGCTCATTAATATTCAAAACCTTGATCCCCTGAATACTGGCCACCCGGTTAAGATTAAAATCAACGGTCAAAATCTTTGCCTCGATCAACTTAGCCAATAAGACAAGTTTTGTATCCACCTCGGTAGTCTCCGCAAAATCCTGTTCATGAATAGCAATATCCATCCCCGGCTCATTCTGGATGGTATTTAAAATTTCCAACCCTCTTCTGCCTCTTTGGCGTTTGATCGGGTCTGTTGAATCGGCAATCTGCTGCAGTTCCCTAAGCACAAATTTAGGGATTACTATCTTACCGCCTAAAAACCGGGTCTTACAGATATCCACGATCCGGCCGTCGATAATCACACTGGTATCCAGCAAAACTACATCCTGGCTTTGGTCCTGCCGGCGCAGGCGCACATAAGGAATAATAATATTAAACTCGTCTTTGCCGCGCAAAGCCATGACCATCCCTAAATAACAAAAAAGCAAGGTCAATCCTACCCTGATCCGGGACAAAGCATCGGGCTCAATCGGCGCCAAGCTAAAAGCATCTCCCACCAGTTTAGCCATAATCAAACCTAAAATTAAACCGAATACCGCACTCGATAAACCGCTCACTGAAACTTTACGTAAACCTAGCTCCAGAAGAATCATGATCATCGCGGCAATCCCGCCTAATGATATGCCGACTAAACCGTACCCTGCAGGGGCACCGCTCTGAAAACCGATAGACATACACCCTAAAACAAATAAAATCCTGGCTAATAATATATTCATTTTTCCCCCTTTGCTTACGAAAACACACCCGCGCAATCGCCGCAGAAGGCGGCGTACCCGCCGATCCAGTTAGGCGGGGTATATCGCATAAGCGCAGGGTGCTACTGTTGTTTAACTGCTGCTTTCAAAATAATATCTAACGCTTCTTTTAAAGTGGAAACGCCAATAATCTCCATTTGAGTCTTCTTTAATTTAAGATTGGCAATACTGTTTTTAGGCAAAATGCAGTGTTTAAAACCTAATTTTTCCGCTTCATTGATCCGGGTGAGTACCTGCGAAATACTCCTAATCTCTCCGCTTAATCCTACCTCGCCCAAAACCACCGAGCGGGATAAAACCTGCTGGTCCCTGAAGCTTGAAGCGATCACCGCACAGACCGCTAAATCCGCCGCCGGATCCTCGATTTTAATCCCTCCGGCAACATTCACAAATACATCTTCAGCTTCCAGGGCCAAACCCAGCCGATTTTCTAAAACCGCAACCAGTAAAGACAGACGGTTAAAATCGAACCCCTGCGCGCGCCGGCGGGCATAACCAAAGCTGCTTCTGGAAACTAAAGACTGGATCTCAACCAATAATGGGCGCGTACCTTCCAGAATCGAAGTCACGATTGTGCCGGAAACATCCGCCGGACGCTCGGAAAGAAATATTTCGGAGGGATTGATTACCTCGGCCAAACCCGCGCCGGACATCTCAAACACCCCGATTTCGTTGGTTGAGCCGAACCGGTTTTTTACCGCCCGCAGGATCCGGTAAAGCGCAAAACGGTCACCCTCAAAATACAATACCGTATCAACGATATGCTCTAAGACTCTGGGGCCCGCCAGGGTGCCTTCTTTAGTCACATGGCCGATAATAAAAATTGAGGTTCCGGTGGTTTTAGCCAGCTGGGTCAAACTTGCGGCGCATTCTCTGACCTGGCTGACGCTGCCGGAAGCTGAGCTAATCTGAGGATCAAAAATTACCTGAATCGAATCAATGATCACCACCTGTGGCTTGATTTTTTTAATATATTCGGTGATTAAAGACAAGTCGGTCTGGTTAACAATGTATAAATAATCCGAGCCTTGTTCGCCTAAGCGTTTGGCCCGCAGCTTTGTTTGCGCTACGGATTCCTCGCCGCTCACATAAAGCACGGTTTTGCCCTGCGCCGTTAAGTGATTTGAGAGTTGCAAAGCAATCGTGGATTTACCCACCCCGGGGTCCCCCCCGATTAAAATCACCGAACCGCGGACAATCCCTCCGCCTAAAACCCGGTCCAATTCAGGCATCTCGGTTTTTAAGCGGTCTTCATCCTTAAACACTACATCCTTAAGCAGCACCGGCCCGTCTTTATACAGGCTAACCCGCTCTTTGGTTCCCGCGGGAACCGGAGTATAGTCTTCTTCCGTAAATGAATTCCAGCTGTTACAATCCGGGCATTTCCCCAGCCACCTGGGGGATTGATACCCGCAGGATGAACAGCTAAAAACGGTTTTGGTCTTCACCCCGCACCTTCTTTTTATTCTCAACTAACCTCTCGCTCCTTCTCATCTAAATTATTAAGAAGGTGCGGGGTTAATTATTTCTTCTCTTTGGTCATTTTCAACAACTTCCAGGGATTTTTACGGATATCGACAACCAAAGCTTCCAGTTCATTATAGATCTTATCGTTATAAAGCAGTTTGCCCACGGTTCCTTCCTGATTGACGATTCTAGCGATTCCGTTATCTAAGTTACCCATAATCCCTTCGGCCTTGCTGAATAATTCATGCGTCGGGATCGGGTCAACCCCGGCTAAAGACTGGCCGGCTTTAAGAAAATTAACGTAATCATTACCGGGCATAATCTCGACGTATTTCTCACCCAATAACCCTAAAGTATTGACCCACACCGTCGAATCCATCGGCACCTTAACCGTATCCCTGATCCAAACCTCTAAAGCCACATCCGAATGGTTCTTATCGGGATTAAATTTCAGATTGATCTTTTTAACTACCCCCACATCCACCCCGGCAAAACGCACGGGAGCTCCGATTCTCACCCCGTTGGCAAAATTAAAAATCAAATTTACCTTATATCCCGAACTCCAGGTTTTAAAACCTCCGATCGATAGCACAAAAACAACCAGAACAACCAAGCCGATAAAAACAAAGATGCCTACTTTAAGCTCCAGTTTAGTTTTGCCGAAAATCATTTAAGCCTCCATTGATTAATGAACATCATCAACTATCTCAGTGATCGGCCCTTTAGAAAGCCCGTTAATAAACTGATGCACCACCGGATCCTGGGACGCCTGGATCTCCTGCGGCGTACCCTCCAGGATAATTTTACCCTTATACATCATTGCCACCTTATCGGCAATATGATAGGCGCTTTTCATATCGTGCGTCACCACCAAAGAGGTCACTTTTAATTTATCATGTAAAGAGCGGATCAATTCATTAATACTATCCCCGGTAATCGGATCGACTCCGGTTGTCGGTTCATCATAAAGAATAATCTCCGGACGGATGCAAATCGCCCGGGCTAAAGCCACGCGCTTCTTCATCCCGCCGCTTAACTCCGAAGGCATCAGGTTACCGATGCCGCCTAATCCGACTAAAGACAATGACTCCTCCACCCGCTCCAAAATTTCTTTACGGCTCAGGCGCGTATGTTCAAAAAGGGAGAACCCGACGTTTTCCTCTACATCCATCGAATCAAAAAGCGCCCCGCCTTGAAAAACCATGCTGATTTTATGGCGCAAGGCTACCAACTCCAACTCTTTTAATTTGGCCACCTCTTTGCCTTCGATCAAAACCCGGCCGGCGTCCGGCCTCAACAGGCCGATAATATGTTTGAGTAAAACGGATTTGCCGCAGCCGGATCGGCCGATAATCACGCAGGTCTGGCCGGCCGGGATATTTAAACTTATCCCGTCTAAAACCAGGTTCTGGTTAAATTTTTTACTTAAGCCCTGAATCTTGATCATCTTATCTTAAGGAAAAATAAAATAAAACAGCGCGGTGATAAAACAATCCGCGGCTAAAATCAACAGAAAACTAAATACTACCGAGCGGGTTGTGGCCCTGCCTACTCCGGCCGCCCCGCCCTCCACATTAAAACCTTCATAGCAGCTGACCAAAGCAATCACCATCCCGAAGATCCAGGCCTTAAATAAACCGGTGAATAAATCTTTATGGATCAGGGCGGAAAAAGTCATATTAATATACATAGAGCTGGTAATCCCTAACTTTAAAACACAAATCAGGTAGCTGCCGATAATTCCGACCAAATCCGCATATAAGGTCAATAACGGAAGCATGATCCCCAAAGCCACGAAACGCGGGACCACTAAATATTTTACCGGATTAGTCGCTAAGGTTTCTAAAGCATCGATCTGCTCGGTAACCTGCATCGAACCCAGCTCTGCGGTATTGGCCGCCCCTACACGTCCAGCGACGATCAGAGCGGTAATTACCGGGCCCAGCTCCCGCACAATCGCCAAAGCCACTAGACTTGCAATATACATCTCCGAGCCGATCCTTTGCATAAAATAACCGAACTGCAAAGCAAAAATAAAACCGATAAATAAAGCCACGACAGAGACAATCGGTAAGCTGTCATAACCGGCTTTCTTGGACTGCTCGATAATATGGTCATACTTATACGGAGGCTTAAAAGCCTGATATACCGTCTGACCGGTAAGGGTGGCTAAACCGCCGAAGAAGTGCATAAAAGAGATGACCTTATTCCCTAAATCCAGAAAAAACAGATCAAGCATTATTCAAAAATGAGCTCTTCGTTCTTACGGGTGACTTTAATCACCGAGCCCTCCTTATATTTTTTCGAGATGATCTCATTAGCCAAAGAATCCTCCAGGTACCTTTGGATTGTCCTTTTTAACGGGCGGGCGCCGAAAACCGGATCGAACCCTTTTTCGATCAAAAGATCCTTGGCGTCCTGGTTAACCTCCAGGTAGATCTTTTGCTCCTTTAAGCGGTCGATCACATAGCCGATTTCAATATCGATAATTTTAACCAGGTCCTCCCTGGCTAATTGCTTAAAGACAATAATATCATCGATGCGGTTAAGAAACTCCGGCTTAAAAGCATGTTTAACCGCCTCCAGTAACTTATCCTTCATCTCCTGATAGGTGCCTTCTTCCTTCTGGGATTTAAAACCCAGGGAACCGGTTTTGCGGATCAGCTCCGCGCCGACGTTAGAGGTCATGATAATGATTGTATTTTTAAAGTTCACCTTGCGGCCAAAGCTGTCCGTAAGGCGGCCCTCTTCAAAAACCTGCAGTAATAAACTGAAAACATCCGGATGGGCCTTTTCGATTTCATCCAGCAGGATTACTGCGTATGGCCGGCGGCGGACCCGCTCGGTAAGCTGGCCACCCTCTTCATAGCCGACATATCCCGGAGGGGCGCCGATTAAGCGGGAAACATTAAATTTTTCCATATACTCGGACATATCGATCTGCAATAACGCATCCTCATCGCCAAACATAAACTCCGCCAGTGCCCGGGCGAGCAAAGTTTTACCAACCCCGGTAGGGCCTAAAAAGATGAATGAACCGATCGGGCGTTTGGGGTCCTTGATGCCTGCGCGTGAGCGCCTGACCGCATGGGCAATCGCCTCAATCGCCTCGTTCTGCCCCACCACCCGCTTATGCAGCTCCTCTTCGATCTTAAGCAATTTTTCGCTTTCTTTTTCCTCCAAACGAAAGATCGGTATTCCAGTCCACTGCGCTAAAATCTTGGCGATCTCTTCCGCGGTCACCTCCGGACGCATTTTATCTTTAGCCTGACTCCATTCCTTATTCAACCTTTCTAACTCCTGACGGGCAGTACGCTCCTGATCCCGCAAGGAAGCGGCTTTCTCAAAATCCTGGCTTTTAATGTAAGCCTCTTTTTCTTTTCTTAAAGATTCGACATTAGCTTCAATGCTTTTAATATTTTCCGGCACGATCAACACATTTAAACGCGCACGTGATCCGGCCTCATCGATTAAATCGATGGCTTTATCCGGCATAAACCTGCCGGTAATATAGCGGTCGCTCAATACGGCGGCAGCCTCCAGGGCTTCATCCTTAAAAGTAACCCGGTGATGCGCCTCATATTTATCCCTTAAGCCCTTTAAAATCTCAACCGTCTGCTCTACCGTTGGCGGTTCAACCATAATCGTTTGAAACCGCCGCTCTAATGCCGCGTCCTTTTCGATATATTTGCGGTATTCATTAATCGTGGTGGCCCCGATACACTGCATCTCACCGCGGGAGAGCGCCGGCTTCATAATATTAGAAGCGTCAATCGCGCCTTCGGCCGCCCCGGCCCCCACCAAAGTATGCAACTCATCGATAAAAATAATCACATCCTGGGAACGCTTGATCTCCTCCATAATCGCTTTGATTCTTTCTTCAAATTGTCCGCGGTATTTAGTCCCGGCGACCATTAAAGCCAAGTCCAAAACCACGATTCTTTTGCCCCTTAAAACCTCCGGGATATTACCGGCGATGATCAACTGGGCTAACCCTTCGACGATCGCGGTCTTACCGACACCGGCCTCCCCTAAAAGCACCGGATTGTTTTTGGTCCGGCGGCTTAAAATCTGGACTACCCGTTCAATCTCCTGGGTCCGGTCGATCACCGGATCCAGTTTATTTTCACGGGCCAGGGCGGTTAGGTCCCTGCCGAAAGCATCCAAGGCCGGGGTTTTGGATTTTGCGCCTTGCGCACCGCCTTGCGGGCTCATCCCCGGTAAAGCCGAACCCAAAAGGCTCATTACTTCATTGCGCACAGAATTTAAATCCATCCCTAAATTCAATAATACCTGCGATGCAATACCTTCCCCTTCCCGAATCAAACCTAATAATAAATGCTCGGTGCCGATATAATTATGCCCCAGGGAACGGGCCTCCTCTGCCGCCAGCTCCAAAGCTTTTTTTGCCCGCGGAGTAAAGGGAATATCTCCGATAATCTGCGTGGCCGGCCCGGGCTGGACCAACTTTTCTATCTCTAGGCGGATATTCTCCAGGGAAACCTCTAATTTTTGCAGCACCGCTGCCGCTACACCTTCCCCTTCGCGGATTAAACCCAAAAGTATATGTTCGGTGCCGATATAATCGTGATTAAAACGCCGGGCTTCTTCTTTAGCTAAAATAATAACTTTTCTTGCTCTTTCCGTAAAACGATTAAACATATTTATCTCCCCTTAAATGAGTCCGCCAATGAATTAGTGGCGGACGAATTTATACCCCTTATTTTAAGAATCGGGTATTAAATAAATCTTTAACTCACTAAATTTAATTTCTTTCTGATTAATTCCGCTCTTTTTAAATCCCGCTGATCGCTTGAAAGTTTAACATTTTCAATTTTCTGCAAATGCGCCGGCTGTGTAATAATAAAAAGTTCATTAATCGTGCGCCGGTCAATATCTTCAATCATCCCCAAGTCGCTGCCTAAGCGCACCATGGACAATAGCTCGATCGTCTCCTGGCTGGTAATAATCCGGGCGCTCTTTAATATCCCCAGCGAACGGTTAATCCTGTCCTCCAGGATCTCTTTGTTTTTTGTCAACATAATCTGGCGGGCTTGCGCCTCCTGCTCAATGATCTGGCGGATCAGGCCGTTGATATTTTCGATAATTTCGGTTTCACTGTGCCCCAAAGAAACTTGATTGGAGATCTGAAAGAAATTTCCGCTGGCCTGCGTGCCTTCGCCGTAAAGGCCGCGGGTGGTAAAGCTTAATTTGGCGATGGCCGCCAGCACCCGTTCAATCTGCCGGCTCATCACTAATGCCGGCAAATGCAGCATGACGCTCCCGCGCATCCCGGTGCCGGTATTGGTCGGACAGGCGGTCAGGTAACCGAAATCTTCCAGGTAGGCATAATCCAAAAGCTTGGCTAAAGCATCATCGATGCCATTAATAATCTCCCAGGCCTCAAACAGGTTAAATCCCGACTGCATCAACTGAATACGCAAATGATCCTCTTCATTGATCATCACGGCGATATTTTCTTCATTGTTGACCAGTACCGCTTTTTGCTCGGTTTTTTGCGTATGCTCAATCGACATTAAATGCCGCTCCACTAAAAGCTGTTTATCGATACTGTCAAGTTCTGCCAGGATAAACAAAGTCGCATCTTTGAGCAAATCTACTTTTTCCATCGCCTGGCTGCACTTTTCCAAAATCCCGTTTAGCGCCACCTTGGATGCCCAGTGAGGGAACGGGAATTTATTCAGGTTCCGGGCCAGGCGGATCCGGCTGGAAATCACCACATCCGAATGCGGGCCGGTACCTTTAAGCCATTCACTGGTATGATTAATCAAATCATTAATCTGCATTTATTCTTTTTCCTTTTTAGTTTCCAGTTCTTTAATCTGATCCCGCAGGCTGGCCGCCTCTTCAAAAGCCTCGGCTAGAACAGCTTTCTGCAACTGGCTCTTTAGCTCCGCCAGGCCGGTTTTCTTTTTCACGGGTTTAGCCGCGGTAACTTTAGCCTGGAGAGGGTTTTTACCGATATGCTGACTTGAGCCGTGGATACGTTTTAACAAAGGGGCCAGGTATTTGCGGAAAACATTGTAACAGTTACCGCAACCGAGGCGCCCGATCTTTTTAAAATCCGCGTAAGACAAACCACAGGCCGGGCATTTAACCGCAACCGCCTCCTCTTCTTTGTTGGAATGTTTCTCAAAATCCGCCATCCCGGCCAAAAGATCGCTTAAACCGAACTGTTGCTCCATGGCCGCGCTCTTGTGGCGCGCGCACTCTTCGCACAAATGCAGCTCATTCATCTGTTCATCGATAATTTCCGTCAGGTGCACGGTCGCCGGATTTTTACCGCAGACATCGCAAAGCATCAGTATTTTACTCCATTTTTAGCGGTTAATGCTTTGAATTTCTTCATCAGCACAGCGGTAAGTTTACCCGGCTTGCCCCGGCCGATCAGGCGGCCATCCACCTTGACTACGGGGATGATTTCGGCAGCGGTACCGGTAAGAAAACACTCATCCGAGATATAAACTTCATGGCGCGTAATCACATGTTCATGCGCCGAAATTTTATTCTTGCGGGCAATCTCTAAAATAGAATCACGGGTAATCCCGCGCAAAGTTCCCATACACTGCGGCGGGGTATAGAGATGGCCGTTTTTAACCACAAAAATATTATCCCCGGTACATTCCGCCACATAACCTAAGGAATCCAGCATAATCGCCTCATCGCAGCCGGCATTCGCCGCTTCGATCTTAGCCAGAATATTATTCAAATAATTTAAAGACTTGATCTGCGGATTAAGCGCCTCCGGAAGATTGCGTACCGTCGGCACAGTCACAATGGTTAATCCTTCGCGGTAAAGCTGCTGCGGGTACAAGGCAATCTTATCGGCAATCACGATAATGGTCGGCCCCTGAGTACATTTACGCGGATCAAGGCCTAAATCACCTTCTCCGCGGGTAACCACCAGGCGGATATAAGCATTGTCTAATTGATTAACTTTCAGAGTTTGAGTAACCGCCTTAATCAGTTGTTCTTTACTCCAGGGCATCTTTAACATGATACTCTGAGCAGATTCCAAAAGCCGGTCGATATGCTCGCTCAATTTAAATACCCGCCGGTTATAAGAACGGATCCCCTCAAAAACACCGTCACCGTAAAGCAGGCCATGGTCAAACACGGAAACTTTGGCATGATCTTTGTCATAAAATTTTCCGTTGATATAAATTTTCATTTTCATTCTCCTTTTGCTTGCGCCCAGGGCAGAACGAACGCAATTAATTTACAATCTGTCCGTCTTTCAAATGTATAACCCGGCTCGCACGAGCGGCAATATCCTGATCATGCGTCACCATCACCACCGTAATTTTACGGCTTTGGTTCAAATCAGCCAAAAGCTGCAGAATCTTTTGCCCGTTTTCGGAATCCAAATTGCCGGTCGGCTCATCGCAAAGTAAAAGCTCAGGGCCGTTAATCAACGCCCGGGCGATCGCCACTCTCTGCTGCTCCCCGCCGCTTAAAGCCTTCGGCTTGTGCTTAATCCTGTCGGACAATCCCAATTTTTCTAAAAGTTCGAGCGCTTGGCTGCGGCTGTTTTTGGCTTCCCACCAGGATTTTAAAATCCCCGGCAGGGTTACATTCTCTAAAGCGCTTAATTCGGGTAAAAGATGAAAAAATTGAAAAACAAAACCGATCTTGCGATTACGAAAATCACAGCGCCTATTTTCATCCAGGCTGTAAATATTCTGCCCCCGGAAGAGGACTTTTCCTTTGCTCGGATTATCCAAGCCGCCTAAAATATGCAGCAAAGTAGATTTGCCGGCACCGGAGGGCCCCCGAATGACTAAAAATTCACCCTCGCTGACCTCTAAATCTATATTCTTCAATACTTCCAGATGGTTCGACTCACCCCGGTAAACCTTGCTGACAGCGCTGGCCTTTAACAACTGATTATTCATTGCGCACTGCCTCCGCCGGAATAATCCGGCTGGCATAATAAGCCGGATAAATACTGGCCAGCAAAGTTATCGCCAGCGCGCTGGTTAAAATAACCGCCAGATCCGTAAGATTAATATTCACCGGAATCCGGTCAAAATAATAGATATCCTTGGGGATCAGGGAGCGCCCGATGATCTTAGAGATCAAATCGACCACCTTATCCAGTGAAAGTGCCAGCCCGATCCCTCCGGCTGCTCCTAAAAAAATCCCGGTCAAGCCGATGGCCAGGCCCTGAAAAATAAAAATCTCCAAGATGCTCTTGGTCCTGGCCCCAACCGAGCGCAGGATTCCGATATCTTTAATCCGGCTCATTACCGACATAATCAGGGTGCTCACGATCCCGAATGCCGCCACAACCGTGGTCATGGTCACCACCACAAACATTACAATCTTTTCGAGCTTTAAAGCCTCAAGAAAATTCCTGTTCGCATCAATCCAGCTTTGTACCCGGTAATCACCGATACCGGTTAAATCCCGGTAGATTTTTTCTTTAATCTCTTCGACCTTATAAACATCCGCCACGGAAACGGCAATCCCGCTTACCGCCTGCGGCATTTTATAAAAATTTTGCGCCCCATCGATTGCCAAAAGAACCAGGCCGGAATCATACAAATACATCCCGCTGTTAAATATCCCCTTAACTTTAAAATCGGTTTTCGCTAAAGTTACCGGGGAGATCATCGTGAGAATACCGTCTAAGCCCAGGCCCAGGCGCAAAGCCAATTCAGTCCCCAGAGCTACTTCATCGGCGGCTAAAGCGTAATTTCCGGTAATCAAATATTCATTGATCTTAGAGACTTGCTCCTGCCGGTCAGGATCGATTCCGCGGACCTGAACGCCAAAGATTGATTTGCCGCTTTTAACCAAGGCTTGCCCGTCAATGTAGGCAGAGGCGCCCGAAACATAAGGTAAATCTTTTAATTTATCGATAATCCGGGGCGCATCCTCAGTGCCGCTGTAGAACTCTAAAGAAAGGTGAGCATTAGTCCCCACCATCTTATCTTCCAGAAAGGAGTCGAATCCGCTCATTACCGAGATAACCACGATCAAAACCATTACCCCGATAGCGATTCCCACGACAGAAATTAAAGCGGTGAGCGAGATAATCTTCTCTTTTTTACCCGCCCGCAAATACCGTTGGGCCAACCATAATTCCGCAAACATCTTAGCTTTTTTCCTCAGGCGCGCCTTGCGGCCGTAAAAGCGGAAATAAAATTACATCCCGGATCGACGGTTGATCGGCTAATAACATCACCAGCCGGTCGATACCGATGCCTAAACCTCCGGCCGGCGGCATGCCGTGCTCCAAAGCTAACAGATAGTCCTCATCCAGGCTCTTTTTTTCCTGCGTATCAAGCTCGCGGATTTCTTCTTCAAAGCGCCTGCGCTGCTCAAGCGGATTATTCAGCTCCGAATAAGCATTGGCCACCTCCATCCCCGCCAGATAAAGTTCGAATCTTTCGGAAATTAAAGGATTATCTTTTTTTGTTTTAGCCAAAGGGCAAAGACTGGTAAAATAATCCGTAATAAATGTAGGGTTGACCAGGAGATCTTGTTCCAGGGCGTCCTCGACAATCTTATTAATCTGGGAACGGCTCAGGCGGTTTTGTTCGCGCGCTAAGCCTTTAGCCTGCAGTTTCGCTAACATCGCCTGCGGCTCATCCTGCGGCTCGATACCGAATTTATCCTTCACTAAAGCGGCAAAGGACTGCCTCCTCCAGGGGGTTTTAAGGTCAATCGTTTTGCCCTGATAAACTAGCTCCTCTTTGCCTAAAACCTGCTTGGCGACATAACAGATCAGATCCTGGGTAAGATTAATCATATCCTCATAATCGGCATAAGCCTGATACACCTCCAGCATCGTAAATTCAGGATTATGCCGGGTGGAAACCCCTTCATTCCGGAAAGAACGGTTAACCTCATAAACCCGGTCAAGACCGGCAACCAGGAGCCGCTTTAAATAAAGTTCCGGAGCGATCCTGAGATATAAATCCATACTGTATTCGTTATGAAAGGTCTTAAAAGGCCGGCCGGCCGCGCCTCCGGCGATATCGTGCATCATCGGAGTTTCGACCTCTAAAAATCCCCGCTCATCTAAAAAACTGCGGATGGCCTGGATAATTTTAGCCCGCAGTAAAAATACCTTTTTAACCTCTTCATTGGAAAGCAGGTCTAAATAACGCTGCCGGTAGCGTAATTCAACATCTTTTAAACCGTGCCATTTTTCAGGCAGCGGCCGCAAGGCCTTGGCCAAGACCGTAAAATCAACCACTTTTACCGTTAACTCACCGGTATGCGTTTTAAAAAGCTCTCCGCTAACGCTCAATATATCGGCAATGTCCAACTCCGGCAAAAGCGCGGCTTTCTCAGTACCCACCAGATCCTGCTTAATATAAAGCTGGATCTTACCGGTAGTATCCCGCAGGTCCATAAAATTGACCTTACCGTGCGCCCGGTTAGCCGTAATCCGGCCGCAGAGAGTAACTTTTTTGCCTTCTTCAAAGCTGCTTAAGGCCTCCCCGATCCGGATATGTTGCGGCACATTGGCCGGGTATAAAGGCACATTTTTAGCCTTTAAACCCTCTAATTTAGCGGTTCTTTGCTGAATAATCTCTTGGATATCCATAGTTTAGTAATTATATAGTATATTTAGGGTTATGTCAAAAGAAAACGGGGACGGGAAAAGTTAAATTTCATGAGGGATAATGGGGCCTGCTGGCCAGAAGGCCGCACCGACGCAATTCCTATTAGCGTCGGGTGGGCTGAGGGGGTAGTTTCTTGCGCTATAACGCGATGCGAAAACACTCAAGCCGCCCATTATCTAAAAATTTAACTTTTAGTGAAAATGAGCGGAATAAAAACCCTGCCAGATTCCAAGTACATGTCGATTTTAACCAATAGGTAAAATCGACTTAAGCGAGAAATCTGGCAGGATTATTTATAATTCTCTAGGCCTTATATTCCGAAAGCTTCTTGATCCGCTTAAGCATATTGGGATGTGTACTTAAAAGCTCCATCATTTTATCACCTAAGTTTAAACGGATATCTGATTTTCTCAACAACTCCAGCTCAGAAGCATCGATCGTACCGCTTTTATCTAAATCCAGCTGGGACAACTCCAAAACCTCTTTGCGGCCGGCAGAAGGATCATTGATAAAAAAAGCTTTAAGTCCCTCCGACTCCTTTAAAGCCTCCGGCCTTATTCTTGCCGATCCATAAGCCAGCTTATAAAGGCTGGAGGCCAATGCCTTCGGTTGATTTCCCAGGGCCACTGAGCCCCGGTCAGCGAAATACTCACGAATGCGGGAAGCATAAAGCACTAATAGGTTAGTAATAAAATAGAACAGGAATGCCACCAGGCCGATGATAACCGTATTCCCTCCCCGCTCATCCCGGCGACGGCCAAAGAATAAGAAATGCCAGGCAATCCGGTACATAATCATCGGGATCACCGAAAGCATAGTGATCGTCAACACATCGCGGTTTTTCAAATGGCTTAACTCATGCCCCAGCACCGCCTTGAGCTCCTCTTCATTCAATAAATTCAAGATGCCCGCGGTAACACACACACGCCCGTCTTTCAGTGAACGACCAAAGGCAAAGGCATTGGGGATATTAATCTGGGCAATACCGATTCTAGGCATCGGGATATTAGCGCGCTGGCTTAAAGACTCAACCATCTGAAAGAGGCGCGGATTATCTTCCCTTTTGATGTATTTAACCCGCATGCTCCATTCCACAATCTTGGGGCCGATCAGGTATTGAATCAGCATCAAAACCAGAGAAATGATCAGATAAAAAGAAAAATCACTAACCCGCAAAACGCTAGTGCCGATAACCACAACCACCGCGTAAATGATCCCGAAAAGCACGCTGATTAATAACCACATCCTTAACTGTAACGACCACATCTTGACTATCCTCCTTAAATGAGCCCGCCACTGATTCATTGGCGGACGAATTTATACCCTTTATTTTAAGAATCGGGTATTAAATGAGCGGATATTTACTCCTTAACCGCCTCTGCCGTAACCGTATATTTTACAATCGAAAAATCCGCGCTATCGGTATGTACGTATACGAATTGTTTAATCGTTTTCCCGGCATATCCTTTAGTATCAAGAGTAACCGTAATTGTCGTCGAACCCTGCGGTAAGAGGGATTTCTTTTCGGCTTGCGCAGCAATGCAGCCGCAAGAAGTGTGGATATTGGCTATTTCCAAAATATCATGGCTCTCGTTTTTTAAGAGAAAACCATGCTTAAGAATTGCCCCCTCTTTAACCTGGCCAAAATCCCATTGATACGGATCGGGTTTCTGCGGGGCGGCCGATAGGCCCCTAAATTGAAAGATGCTAAACCCCAGACAGAATATCAAAATCTTCCAGCGCATTAAACCCTCCAAAGCAAATATCCGCCTAAACCAAAAAATAAAATCGCCATCAGGATTTTGATCAATCCCAAATGTTTTTTTAAAAATCCGGAAAATTGCTGATTCGTCGTCCCCAAAAGCGCTAAGCTAAATATCGCTAATAACGGGACAATAAACATAATATTATAGAGCAAAAGATATCCCAAGGCTTCCAGTTTAAGCGAAGTGGATTTTAAAACAAAGGATATCGTCGGTAAATATACCTGACCGGTGCACACGGCCTCTAAAAGCGAGACTAAGAATCCGGTGCCTAAAGCGCTTAGAATTAGCCGGCTTAACGCCGGTTTTTGCTCAGACTGTTTTTGTTGGCTGCGGCGGCGATAAAAAAATCCTACGACTTGATGAATCCTATCTTTAATCGCCTTGGGCAGCTGCAGGATCAATCCTTCCGTAGAGCCGGTTTTCCTGAATTCTATAAAATCATAAAGCGCAAAAATCCCTAATACAATACTTAAAATCCCGATCAGGATGTTTAACAGATAAGTAACAACCCAAAACCCCCTGAACCGGTAAAGGAAGTTAAAAATCCCCAGGCCAATACCCAGATAAGTCAAAAATACCGCAAAGATAAAAGCCAGGCCGATAAAGGCGACCTCGTGCTTACGGTACCCCTGCAGGGCCAAAAAAGAAATAAAAAAGATAATTACCGTAAAAGCGCAAGGGTTAATCCCGTCACCCAACCCCGCAAACACCACAGCTGCCGGGACAAAACTTTTAAAGTGCGCCACTAAATCTGCGGTGTTAATTCCGATGACAGAATTACTCTTTAAGTTAGCCGCGATAAAAACCCGTAACTTATTATAAAGTTCATTCTCCTCGGCAATCAAGAATTTACTACCCATATAAAAAAGGGGAACCTTAAACTTGGTGCCTGCGGCATCCGCTTGCAATAATCCTAAAAGCAGCAGGTAATTTTCCTCCCGGCTGGTATCCCGGTATTCAAAAATAACCTTACCTTTAAATTCAGCCTCGATTGCAGGCATTACCTCTTGCTTGGCCTGGATACAATGGCGGCAGCCGGGCGAATAAAACATGATCAGTTTAGCCGGACAAAAATCATCATCCGCCATCGAGTTTACCGGCAAAAACAAACCCAGCAATAAAACCACCGCTATCGTTTTTAACTTAAACATTTCTTTCCTTCTGCTTAGATAATCTTTGTGATCCGCCCACAGGATCAGGGGTGACTATAGCATACTCTTATCGGCAATCAACCAAAATTATTTTTAAAAACAGACCTACATTAACTCAAAAATACTATATTTTCCTGAACCTAATAAAATAAGCGCCAGGCACCCACAGGCAATGACAAAAGTATATTCAAACCCTCCGTTAGCCAGAAAGAACCCTTTACCTAAATGCACTTTAGCGGCTGCCGTCACAATCAAGAGTAAAAGTAAAGCGGCACTGGCGCGGGAGAACACCCCCAGGATCAGCAAAGCTCCTCCTAATAATTCCACGTAAGCTGCCAGATAAGCCCAGAATACCGCCGGGACAAAGCCTAAACCCGCCAGCATCTTGGAAAACCCGTTAATTCCCGGGCCCCCGAAAAAACCGAAAGCTTTCTGTAAGCCATGGGCCGCAAACATCACTCCAATCCCTAAACGTAAAGCCAGAATCCCCCAATCCGCCATTTTACCCTCCTTTGTTTAACGATTAGTCTGCTTCCTCTCTATCGGTTAGGGCGGGCTAACTTTTAATTAAATCCCCCAAAATACCCGCCTTATTTCTCCAGCCAAGTGTACGGAAAATACACATACTAAAATGCAGGAAAGTCGCAAAAATACCCGAAACATTAAGACCCAAAATATTGCCGCAGCTTAAATTATTAGCCATCGGAATAATATATCCTAAATCCAGCGGGCGGTATTTTTTTAAAGGACGTTTTCTGATGCTGCTGATAATATTGGCGGCCGCCAAATCCCCTTGAGTAATCGCAAACTGCACCGCCATCCTCAAAGCTATCCCTCGCCGGTTAAATAAAGCAACATCCCCGGCAAAAAAACAATTCTCCTGTGCCTTTAAATATTCATCTACGATAACCCTGCCCTGAGGGTTCTTAGGAAGCTCTAATTTTCGGATAAAATCAGCGGTTTTCACTCCGGCAACCCAGATCAGCATCGCCCGGTTGAATTGCCTACCCCCGGAAATCCATACCTTATCCGCCTCAATCCGTTCAACCACGCAACCGGTCAGCACCTCGATTTGCGATTCCGCCAGGTTCTTCAAAGCATAATCCCTCATCCAGCCGGGCAACATACCCAATACCGCTGGGAGCCGCTCAACCATGATGATCTTTTTAGTTACGCCCTGCTGTTTGAATAACCTAGCCAGGTTAGTCGCCGTTTCCACCCCCGTATATCCGGCCCCGCAAATCACCAGATTTTCTGGATCATTCTCTTGCAAGTATAAGATTATCTTTTTGATATCCGCTACGTTATTCAACGGCAAACCGTAGTTTTGGGCAGCGGCATTAGAAAAAAAGTTCGGCTGACTGCCGCTGGATACCAACAAATAATCATAATTGTAAGCATTAGCACCCGCCACCACTTGCCGGTTAGCCAAATCCAAAGCTGTAACCTCCTGCTGAATGAATTTAACCTTAAGCCTGCGGCAGAAGTCTACCAGCGCATAAACCAAAAGCTGCGGATTAATTTTCCTGCCGATGCAATCCGGCAATAAAGGCAGGAAATTAAACTCTGCCTTGCGGTCAAAAATGGTAATTTCCGTCTCTAAGTTGGCCTGGGCTAATTTCCGCACACCCGTTAGCCCGGCAAAACCAGCGCCGATAATAATAATTTTTCTCATTTTTTCAGCCGGCAAAATGTTTGCTTAATTCTTTATTATAT
>JBFZAU010000070.1:0-8209 GCA_041308825.1 Candidatus Omnitrophota bacterium | reverse complement strand
TAATTCTTCTTCTTTTTGTTAATCAAGGGGTCTTTTTTAATTTCGACGACCGCTAAACGGCCTAATCTTTTTTCCAGTTTGGCCAATTCTTCCGGCGTATACTCATTCTCATCGATAATCCGGGCGGTGATAAAAATAAGCAAATCGATCTTGGTAACCGTATTAGTTTCCCGGCCGAAAAGTTTGCCTAACCAGGGCAGATCTTTTAATAAAGGAATACCGATAATTTCTTTGCCCTTGACATCTTTAAGCAGCCCGCCGATCACAATCGTCTCTTTATTTTTCAAGAGCACCTGGGTCTGCACCTCGCGCACATCGATAATCGGATAACGGGTTACCGTAGAATCCGTACCGGCGGTAGAAGTCGCCGTCACCGAAGAATCAGAAGAAGTAATGCTGGGATGGATAATCATATTAATATACCCCTCTTCGCTGATCTGGGGTACAACGTTTAAACGGATACCGATCTCCTGATAATAATCTAAAGTCTGGGTGACCGTAGAGTTAGCGCCGTTGGTGCCGGCGGTAACCGTAGACTCTAAAATCGGAGTATGGTACCCCACCAGCATCGAGGCTTCCTGATTATCCAGCGTCAGGATACTGGGGGCGGAAAGTGTATTGGTATTAACATCATCCTCTAAAGCATGAATTACCGCTTCAAATTTAGTGCCGGTTAATTTCTGGAAAATAAATTCCGCACCTGCGTTATAAGGCTCATAGCCTAAGATTGTAGTCGTCGCCGGTCCGAATAAGGAAGGCACCAGAGGATTAACCGTCGTAGCAATCGTTCCGCCATGGGCTCCGGTAGCTTCACCTCCATATGTCTGAGGGGAAATAGCGTTCGTGCGAGCCTGAGCCGTACCTGAACCCATCCCCCAATCTAAACCATAATCCCTTAATCTGTCCCGGTTGACTTCAATAATTTTAGTCTCAATCAAGACCTGTTTAGGCCGAACATCAAGTTTAGGCAGGATAACATTACGGATCTTATCCAGGGTGCTGGCGGTATCGGTAATCACCAACATCTTTGACTTAATCGCCGGGTCAAACTCCGCTTTTTTCATCACCGTCTCTCCGGAGGCATTCTTCTCATAAGAAACTGTTTCAGCTTTGGTAGTACTGGCGGCCTCCTTGGTTAAAGCGGAACTTGAGGTAGAATCCCTGCCGATTTTAAAAGTACCAAACTGCCAACCCTTCTGGCCCCGGGTGTATAAAACCGAAATCTTTCCCCGTGGAGAAAGTAAAGGGATAATGATTTTCTGGGCATCTTGCGCATCCAGAAACTTTAAGGTAATGATCTCAATCTGCAAAGGCTCTTCGGCGGCGATTTTAGCGACATTCTCAAGTTTAGTGACTAAAATAACATTGCCCTGGCGCTGATAGCCAAAGCCGTAAGTCTTTAAAATGATATCCATGGCTGTTTCCCAGGGGACATCCGTTAGCCGCACCGAGACATTACCGATTACATCCGGAGTAGTGACGATATTAATCCCCGATTTATAGGAGATGATTTTAAGCACATTATTGATATCGGCCTCCTTAAAATCAAAGGTCACGTTTCCCGAGCTTTGCGGCTGGCCGAAAACCTCCGGCAGGTTCTGAATTTCCGGGGCAGCCAAGTACGCCTCCTTGCCTTCTGGGGACTGCTCATCCGCAGGACCCGCAGGCTCATCCACGGCATAGGCAAAAGCAAAGATTGAAAAACATAAAAAAGACATCAATAATATTTTTTTCACTCTTTATCCTCCTTATTCAACTCGATCTCTAAAGGCTCTCCATCTCTGATAAAGATCACTTTATTTTTCATAATCTTTAAAACCTGAAAATCCCCCACCATATCCCCTATCCCTACGACACCGGAATTAACAATCGCAAAAGAGCGGCCGCGCTGATCATAAAGAATCCCTTCGATCGCCAGCCCCCCCGGAGCTGACTGATCCCGCTGTTTATCCAGCTTTAACAACCTGCCTTCCGGAGTGACCAGGGGAATAAACGGGTTACGTTTACCTTGGGGATTATAAACAAATTCATCCTCCCCGCAAGCCTCTAGGTAAATCAGCACTAAAAACAGCAATAAAATTAATTTTTTCTTATTTAGTAACATACGTTTTTAAAACTAAGGTAACTTTCTGCTTCATATAATTCGGCAGCTGCATAGCAATTTCAAGCTCAGAGACCTCCATAAACACCACCGAGTCTTCCAGAGCCTGGATTAACCTGCCTAAATGATGGTAATCGGCGACTAAATCAAGGTTAATCAACAAAGCGGCAGGCTTATCCTTACTTGCGGCGGCAGGCTTATCCTTCTGGCTCGGGCGGCTGGGGCGCATCTGAATAACCTGAATATCGAATTTATTCGCAACACTTGAAATCTCATGTAAAAGCTCACCCACCTTACTCTGAGAAAGAATACGCGAGGATTTAAAAGATTTCTTTTGCGTTAAATCCTCCGGTTGGCTCCTGGCTAGACGCATGCTCTCTAACTCCTGATTCAGAGTTTTTAATTCGGTTTTTAATTTCGCGGTTTTAGGTTTCAGGTTGTTGAGCCCGGCTAATTGTGCCTTCAGGATATAGCTTGCATCCAGATAAACGATCAGAATAAAAAATATTCCGATTAATATTTTGTGCTGTTTAGTTAATTGTAAATTGCTCAGGTTCATTTTGTTTTTAAAGTCCCCACGATAACAAAATCGGCGATATCGTAACCGCCAACCGTACGCTTCTGCAGGTTATTTAATTCGAAACCGGTAAAATCCTTGGCAAAGGCGGAAGTTGCCTTCAAATTATCCAACAGCCTGTTCAATAACCCTACTTCATTTTTTTCCAGGGAAACCACCGACCCGCGCACCGTTAAATTAGCGCCATTCATCGCAATTTCATTAAACCAGATTCCCGCCGGCAACTGCCGGCTGAGCTCATTTAATTTCTGCGCCCAAAGTATCCTGCGGGCGGTTTGCTGCTGCAAAAAACCGCTATACTGCTTTTGGCCGGAGGAATCCCGGTTAAACTCTTCCAGAGCTTTTCTTTGCGGCGCCAGGGCGGTCCATTTGCGGTTTAGCGAAGCTAACTCAGCGTTCTTGGTAAGCAAAAGCACAGTTAAATAAAGATGCGCCAAGATCAAAAATACCAAAATTCCCGGAATCAGATAAAGTAACAAACGTTCCTGCAGCAAAACCAAAGGAGCCGCATCTTTGACGCCAGCAGGCAAGCGGCCCTTAATTTTACTCCTTAATTCTTCGGGTAATAAATTAATCTCGATCATCGTTTAACGTAATGCCAATCCGACTGCGACATTGAACTGTTCGGAAATCTTACTTAATCTCTGTTTGTCCAGGTTCTCCGGAATACTAATTTGCTTAAAAGCATCCCAACTCTCAACCGGCAATCCCAGGCAGGCACTTAACATTTCATTAAACCCCGCGATTTTACTGCCTCCGCCGCTTAAATATATTTTGGCTACGCAAGAAGTATTCTGGCTTTCATAATAATCGAAGGAAGTGCGAATCTCAGAAGCTAAATTATTCAGGACGCTTTCTACCGCTACCTTGATCCGGGGCGCTTTATCCGGTGACGGATTAATTTTGATTTCTTCGGCGGCTTTAAAATCTGATTCGAAAACATCCATAATTTTTCTCGTAAAATTAGCTCCGCCGGAATGGATATCCCGGCTTAAACGCACGAGGCCATTATCCAGAATATTCACGTTAGTAATCGTAGAACCGATATTTAAAAGACAGATAATTTTACGGTTTTGCCCCGGGGCCTCGGCCTTAGCATTGGGGGTAGCGCAAACCCGTGCATTCTCGTTTTCCTGGCCGGCTGCGGCAAGCTCAATTTTAGGGTAATTAAAATTGAAAGCGTTCACTAAAGCCAAGGAATCGATATCGATAATATTGGGCCTTAAACCGACATTCTCCAGCACTTTTATTCTTTGGGCGATTAAATCTTTCTTGATTGCCGCCACCAATACCAGCATCTTATTATCCGGCAGGTCTTCTTTTAAAATTTCCGCGTCCAGATTAACGTCATTGATCGAAAAAGGGATATGTTTTTGCGCTTCGAATTTCAACGCTCCTTTTAGTTCGGCCTTACTCATCCGCAGGAAATTGACATAGCGGATAACGCTGGAGGCGCCGCAGAAAGAAATATTCACTAAGTCCACACCTTGGTTATGCTTGATTTTTTTCAAAATTTCCGTAGGATCAAGCTGGCTCTCATATAATTCAAAATCCAAAAGCTCAACTGAGCCGCCCAAAGACTTTAATTTCACGCACTTAATCGATTGCGTGCCGATATCCAGGCCGAAACTCTGCTTTTCCTTGGGGCCGGGTAATTTAATTTTAGAAAAAATATTTTTCATACTGATTTTATGCTCTTCAACCTTATTTTTCGTCGCATTCCTGGGCCATCAGTAGCCCGCCGGTAGAAACCGAATAGATCACATTCCCGGTAAGCTTACAATTGGAGGGCGAAGCCGTACAACTGTAGCCGGTGGCATCCAAACGCTGGCAATCATATTCATAGCCGCGCACCGCAGTAGCCGCCAGGTAATCGCGCTCTAGATACACCGGATCATGATTAATCAATAAATCGATGCTTACCGGATAGATATTTTTATTGTCTTTAGCATAATTCTCCATCGCGGTCGAGAAAAGCTTCAAGTTCACCTGGGCGTTTAATTGGTTTTGCCGGATCTGATAAATAATAATCCGGTGGATCGCCAGACGCAAAACCAGCGCGCTTAAAGCGACTACCACCATAATTGTCACAAAACTCCTGGCCTTGCGATTAAACATCTTTAAAAATCCTTAAAATTAGTATCCCCGGAAGCGGAACTATCGCTGCGCAGTAACTTAGCTCCCGTAACAATCTGATAGTTGTGCTCTGCCAATAGCGGATTAACCGCCATTGCCCGGATATCATAACCCTGCGGGTTGATAGAACCCGCCAGAAAACGAAAATTCCCGGCTGGCCCTTGCGAGATAAAATCGATATTCGCATATTTAGCTTCCACCAAAAACTGCAGGTCATCTTCATCTACCGGCGCATAAACGCTATCGTGGCTGGCCGCATATACTTCAAAACTCGTCGCAATCGATTTAAGGTTAGCCTGGGCATTCATTTCATTGGCGATTCTCCTTAACCTGACCACCTCTAATCCTACCATCGAAAGTAAGAGTGAGATGACAAAAACTACCACCATGATTTCGGTTAAAGTAAAGCCGAAGTTGCGAATTTTCATTTATTTATCTTAACATAAAGCGTAAGATTGGCAACCATTTTTTAATAATAATTACTGAAAGTAAGCCTTTGCCTATCAAATGATTAGGATTTCAAGATACCCCGGTAATCTTAATCGATCAGGAGGAATTTTATCCGCCAAAAAAAGCGGGGGAGAAGTTTTATCTTCTCCCCCGCTTCTAAGCTGCTTTGACCTGCTTTTAATTACCCTTCCGGTTCAACATAGGCTGTTTCTGCAATTACCCCTCCGGTAGTTACCGAGAAGGTAGTATCGCCTGCGGTTGCCGTTGAAGGTGTAGCCGTCAGAGTATATCCGGTAGCCGCCAACCCTGTACAGTCATAAACATAACCTTGGACTGGTGCGGCAGCGGTGCTGGCGCACAGTGTGGTAGCGGGAGCGATATACGCTGAAATCTCCGTAGCGTTAGCCGGATAAACGCCGTTATGGCCGGTAGCATAAACCTCTGCTGCCGTAGATAACGCGCGGATATTAGCTTTAGCCGCTGCGGTATTCGCTGTCCTCTTGGCGCTTAACAGGTTCGGTATAGCGATAGCCGCCAGGAGGGCGATAATAGCTACAACGATCATGATTTCGACGAGTGTAAAGCCCTTTTTATTCATGAATCATAACCCCCTTCCTAAGGTTTGATTTACTTTGGGCGTTCACTTGAAAGCTAATTCTTATTTTTGGGATCCAATAATTATGACTTACTACTAATAAGAAGACAGCTTTAAGCTCACACTAAAGCATACCTTATCTATCCATAATAATTCTAACACGTTAGAGAACGCTTGTCAAGCAAAAACCCGCTTACTAACTCCGGCTTCCTACCAGGATAAACGCTCTTTAAGTTTAATCTCTATGGTGCTGTAGCCATCGCTTAAAATAACCCTGTCCCTCTTTATACCTACTACTTTCTTATCCGCTACCGGCTGGCCAGGCCCGACCACCTTACCGTTGATAATCGCTAAAGGATTTTTATCCTCCCAAAAAATACCCGTCAGGATAATTTCGGATGACGCTTCAGGAGGCACGGCTTCCGACAAAATCTCTGGGCTAGATACCAATCGGTTCTTTTGGAAAACCTGCGTCTGGTTATCGCTAACTTCTAAATTGTCGGCCGAACCGACTGCCTGCGAAGAGGCAACAGGAACCGAAAACGTAATTGTATCAACCAGAGGTTTTTGCATTCTAATTAAAATAATACTCGCCAAAAAGATCAATAACCAGATCAAAACTAAAACTTTGATTAACGCGATTAATTTGCTTTTTGGGGTTTTAAGCTCAAACGGTAAAAGATTAATCCCGTCCGTAATTAAACTTAAACCCAGAACACCGCCAAGCTGGTTCACCTCCAGAGAAAATTCAGGCGCATCAATCTTGCTCCAAATCAAAGATTTAGGGATCGGTAGCTCCGAAACTCTAATTTTAAGCTGCTGGCCCAAATAAACATCCAGGTTTTTTAAATTTGCTCCTCCGCCGGTGAGATAAAGCCAGCCGACCGCTTCTGCCGCTATTTGCTTAAAATCTTCGCTGGCCTTACGTAACTCTGCCGTCAATTTTTCCAGGAGCGGACGGATCAATAAAAGCAGATCTTCGCCCTTAATCCCAAATTCCAGATCCATCTGCAGATCCGCTGGGATTCCGTGCCGGATTAATAGTTCTTTGGCCTGCCGGACATTTACCTCGATCCTGCCATTTTTGGTCGCGATCATGCCGACTAAGGCCGCCCTGAGCTTTTCGGTTGAAAATTCAAGATTCCTGACAAAAACTAATTTATTATCTTGGTAAATCGCCAGATAAGAATGAGTGCCGGCGATATCTAAAACTGCACTCACCGCCGGATGATTGGCAATGGCAGCTAATGTCCCGCCATGATTAAAAGCACTGGTAGATATGCGCTCAGGTAAAAGACCGCAAGCCTTGACCGCTTGAACATATTTGTTAATGATGTTCTTTTTGACAAAAACACAAATCAACTCGATCCTTTTACCTCCCTGCGGTTGGGTATATTCGCGAATCACCTGAAAATCCCAGGCATGCTCATCCAAATTAATCGCCAGTTCTTCTTTCAGATGTTCTTTAACCACATAAAGCGGCTCTTCCCCCGCGGGGATTTTAGCCAAATCAAGCGTTTTGATAAATACCCCTTCCGGATCGGAAACAGAAAAAAATACTCTCTTGGTTTTAACCGCATTATTCCCCAGCCACTGCCTGAGGAAACGGCTGACATCCTGTTCGTTTTTCTGGGTTGCTCCGAATTCCAGCAGGCCATATTTTAAAAGATGGTAAGTCTCATTGCGGACTTGCAGCAAAACCACTTTAATATAAGATTCCCCGAAATCTACGCACAGCAGGGGTTGTGAAGTAGTTTTAGTTTTTAAGGGATGATACGGATCCATCTTTTAAGTATAGTTAAAGTTCTTTATTCCTGGATTTCTCTTATGGTTGTCTGCATTAAGACCTTACCTGCGGTCTCAAATTTCGAAAGCATAACTTCCGCTGAAAAATCTTCCCCGTTTAAACGCCGGTGCATCCATTTAAACTTATGGGCACCGTTTTTTTCCGCAAAAAACACCATTTGCTTGGATAGATCCACAGATAAAGAGCCATCTGGCTGGCGTTCAGGGGATAAGTCTGCAAGCTTCATCATTCCAAGCTCTTTTTCGTCCCGGCAAGCAAACAGCTTAACCGCTGCCGGATTACCGGAAAGAAACCCTTCCTCCGGAGAAAAGATCAAAATTGCTTCTTTAGATTCAGTAAATAATTTCCTGTACCGCTCTTCGCTTAAACGCAGGGTCTGCTCAGTATTTTTACGCAGGGCAATTTCTCGATTAAGCACCTCAATATTAATAAAACCGCGCTTAATCTCATCTAACATAGAATTAAAAGATTCACCTAGTTCCCCGATCTCATCATTGGTTTTAATCTCTACCTGGGAATTGAAATCTCCACCGGCTGCCTTAC
>JBFZAU010000069.1:0-11217 GCA_041308825.1 Candidatus Omnitrophota bacterium | reverse complement strand
GAATTCAGGATACCTGCCTTTGGCGTTGGTAGCTTCCATATTTTCCGGTCAGCAGGCCAGTGATATCTTTATCTATATTTTTCTGTTTCTGCTGGGTTTTGATTTAGTGGCCTGGTCAGCCGGTATCTATATGTTGACTTATGAGAAAAAAGCAAAATTTAAGCCGCAAAACATTTTTAGCCCGCCGGTAATCGCTAACTTGGTTAGTCTGGGTTTGGTTGGGCTGGGCTTGAATAAATTTATACCTCAGGAAATATTTAGGCCGTTGGAGTTGGTCGGTAACTGCACCTTGCCTTTGGCGATGCTGGTGGTCGGGGGGAATATCGCTTTAGTAGAATTAAGGCATGTTGATAAAAAGGCGACCGTGCTATTTTTATTGGGCAAGCTGATTATTCTGCCGGCGCTGGGGATCGCGGCGGTTCTGAAGCTGCAAATACCTTATTTACTTGGGTTTTTGATTGTGATGCAACTGGCGATGCCTTCAGCTACCTCTTTGTCGGTGATCATCCGGCGTTACAATAAGCCGGACGCCTTGATCAGCCAGGGGGTGTTTTTCAGCCATATCATTGGCTTGTTGACTGTGCCCATATTTTTAAGTTTATATTTATACCTGGTTATGCTAAAATGAGTAATATTATCGCCACTAACCGCAAGGCTTACCGGGATTATGAGGTCTTAGAGGCCTGGGAGTGCGGAATTGAATTAAAAGGTTCAGAGGTCAAATCCTTACGCGCCTCCAAGATCAACTTAAATGACAGCTTTGCCCGCTTTGAGGGCCAAGAGATTTTTTTATATAACGCGCACATCAGCCATTACGCGCAGGCCAGTTATTTGAATGTCGATCCGGTCCGGGCACGCAAGCTGCTTTTGCATAAAAAGCAGCTTGAGAGAATTAACGGTAAGCTTACCCCAAAAGGCCTGACCTTAATTCCGTTAAAGATCTATTTTAATCAGCGGGGTTTTGCTAAGGTAGAGTTGGCGCTTTGCAAGGGTAAAAAACTTTACGATAAGCGGGAAGATATCAAGCGCCGGGAAACTGACCGGGAGCTGCGCCGCATAATAAAAGATAAACGGCGATAATCAATAGACTATCGGCCAATCAGTTCTTTTGATAATTTGGGGGTGAAAGGGTTCGACTTAAGGCAAGTCGGATAAAAGCAGCATGCCGCGGACGCATGGTTAGCCGCGTTAACAATCCTTGCACAAATTAAACGCAAACACGCAAGTGTCACGTTTAGGAACATTTGTTGAGCCGTCTTTGGCGGCAAGACCGATGTTCGTACCAGCCTTCGGACTTAATTAAGTCCGAAGCCTCTAACTGTCCTCGCCTACGGGATAGATTAGGGCACTAGTAGGATAGCTTGGCCGGGTTAGCCTATCTGGCCACAGCGAAATTTTAAGGCTTGCACTTTGCAAATCCTGCCTGGTAGAAGTTGCAAAGTTAAGACAAATTACCGGGCTAAGCATGTAGCGGCTCTTATACGATTACTTAAGGACCCCGGTCCAATTCCGGGCACCTCCACCAAAAATTCCCGACAAGGAAAATTTTGGTGGCACTCAAGCGAGCGTAGCGAGGCGACAAGCCGAGCAGCGAGCTAGCACCGCAAAAGCCGCGGTGTAATTAGCTGAACAAATCATAGGGCTAATTAAGTGCATACCAAATTCCACCACTGCGAAAATTAATAATCCAGTATCTCTTCGCAGTGTAACCAGCTAGACTTATATTTTAATCCCTGTTTTTTATATATTCATGAAAATTTCGCAACACCTAAAAATATTTATCAGTTGTATTATCCTGATTATTTCCGTTTCCGGCTGTGCCACTATTCCCGGCGGTGAGAATATCGCCTCCTATTATATCGGTGGGGTAACTTATTACCCGCTGGTGAGCCTTTGTGATTTACGGAACGTGAATTTCCAGTATGATCCTCTGCTGCGCACTGCCAATTTGAGTAAGGACGGCCAGCAGATCAATTTACGGGTTGGGGATGCTTTAGTCCTGGTGAATAATAGCGTCCGGCACCTGGATCAACCGGTTGATATTTATCAGGGGACGATCGCCGTGCCCCGGCAATTTAAAGAGCAGATCTTTGATGTATATTATAAACCTCCATCACCTGCGGCGCCCGTTCACCGTAAACCGGTAAGCGGTAAGATCAGGCTGCGTAAAGTAGTGATTGATGCTGGCCACGGCGGGACAGACCCCGGGGCAATCGGTAAAAGCGGCATCCGGGAAAAAGACATCAATCTGGATATCGCCAAAAGATTAAGTAATCTTTTAAAGGCCGAAGGGGTACAGGCCGTATTAACCCGCTCCACGGATAAATTTATCCCGCTCTCCAGCCGGGTAAGCATTGCTAATCGAAGCGGTGCGGATTTATTCATTAGTATCCATGCTAATGCCGCCCGCTCCCGGGCTGTATGCGGTTTTGAGGTTTATTATGTGGCACCCAGTGTCAGCGATATCAAGAGAGCATCGTTGACCGCCAGGACCAATCCTTTAAATTTAAAGGATGCCCAAATCGCCAGCCAGTCGCCGGAGTTAAAGGCGATTGTTTGGGATATGATTTATGCCAACAGCCGGGCGGAATCGATTGAATTATCGCGGGCTTTATGTAAAGTTATGGATTCCGCGATTGACTCCGATATTCTGGGGGTAAAGAATGCGCGCTTTCAGGTATTAAGAGGAATTACTATGCCGGGTATTTTGATCGAGGTGGGGTTTATCTCTAATCCGTCTGAAGAAAGATTATTAAAAACCAGCGCCTATCGTGAAAAACTTGCCGTAGGGATCCTAGAAGGGATCAGAAGCTATTCTCAAGATATGGCTTTAGTGGAGATGATGCCGCGATGAGTTCAATTGGAGTTTTTGATTCAGGGGTCGGCGGTCTAACGGTAGCCAGGGAGATTATCCGTCAGCTGCCCAATGAAAATATAATTTATTTCGGGGATACCGCCCGGGTCCCTTACGGGATTAAATCCCCGCAAACGGTCATCCGCTTCTCAATTGAAAACATCCTGTTTTTATTAAAACATGATGTTAAGTTGATCTGCGTGGCCTGTAATACCGCTTCGAGTTTTGCCCTGCCGGTGATCCGGAATAATTTCCGCGTGCCGATCATCGGCGTAATTACCCCCGGGGCAAGAGAAGCAGTTTACGCTTCCCAGAATAAGCGCATCGGCGTAATCGGGACCAAAGGGACGATTAAAAGCCGGACTTATGATAATGAGATTAAACAGCTTGATCCAAAAGTTAAAGTAACCGCCGTAGCCTGTCCGTTATTTGTCCCCTTTGTGGAGGAGGGATGGTTATCGGGGGAGGTGGTTGAGAGCGTTGCCAAAAAATATCTACAACCTCTGCGCGATGCCAAGGTTGATACCGTAATTTTAGGTTGCACGCATTATCCGCTGCTTAAGCCGTTAATCCAGCAGGTTTTGGGCAAACAGGTGGTTTTGATTGATTCCGCTAAACAGGTGGCTTTTGAGATCAAAAAGATTTTAGGTAGCGAAGACCTGCTTAACCGCGGCAAGGGCGGCAAACACAAATTTTTTGTCAGCGATAATCCGGAGTGGTTTAGTTCGCTGGCCCAGAGATTTATGGGTATCAAACTGAAGAATGTGAAGAAGGCACAAAATGTATAGCTTAAAAATCCAGGGCAGTTTTAGCTCGGCGCATAACTTAAGAGAATATAAGGGTAAATGCGAGGATCTCCACGGTCATAACTGGATCGTGGAGATGGTCGTTAAATCCGATAAACTTGATAAGATCGGAATGGTTCTTGATTTTAAATACTTGAAAAAAGAATTAAACGCGGTCTTGGAGAGGCTGGACCATAAATATCTTAATCAACTCGCTTTTTTTAAAAAGGTTAACCCGACCTCGGAGAATATCGCTAAGTATATTTATGATCAGCTTAAGCCTGTAGTGGCTCAAATCAGCAGTATAACGATCTGGGAAAATGCAACCAGCAGCGCTACCTATGTACCCCGCTCTTCTAAAGGTTTAAAAAGCAGAGGGGTGGTAGGGTGAATAGTAAAAAAGCGGTAGTGCTTTTATCCGGAGGATTGGATTCGGCAACCGCTTTGTACTTGGCAAAATCGAAAGGATACCGCTGCCAGGCTTTGATTTTTGATTACGGCCAAAGGCATAAAACAGAGATTAGCCGTGCCGTAAAGATCGCCTGTGCCTGCGGCTGTAAGTATCAGATTTTAAAAATAAATTTACCTTGGAAAGGGTCCGCCCTCTTAGATAAAAAGATCAAAGTTCCCGGGAAAATCAAAGCCGGAATCCCGGTAACCTATGTGCCGGCCCGTAATATAATTTTTTTAAGTTTTGCTTTATCGCTGGCAGAGACAATCAAAGCGCAGGCGGTATTTATCGGGGCACATGCACAGGATTACTCGGGGTATCCGGATTGCCGTCCGGGATTCTTTCGGGCCTTTGCGAAAATGGCACAAAGCGGTCTAGCGATCAAACCGGGGATTAAGATCATCGCCCCGCTATTGAATAAAAACAAGGCGGAGATTATTAAGCTAGGCCTAAAACTGGGCGTGCCTTTTCATTTGACCTGGTCATGTTATCAAGGGGGTAAAATTCCTTGCGGGGTTTGCGACAGCTGCCGCTGGCGGGCCAAAGGTTTTAAGGAGGCCGGGATCAGCGACCCTTTAATCAGATAAAATGAATCCCGCACCTTTAAATTATTCGAGTGTTAAGGCCGCCGGGTTTAGTAAAATGAACGATAAAAAAGGTGCGGGATGAAGGCCAGAATTGCCGAAGTATTCGACAGTATCCAGGGTGAGGGGCTTTATTTAGGGGAAAAGCAGATCTTTGTGCGTTTTTTTAATTGCAACTTAAGCTGCTCTTATTGCGATACCAAGCTTGATCGTTTTACCGAATATGAGCCCCGTGAGCTTTTTGAGGAGATCAAACTTTACCGGGATAAATTCCATTCGATTTCTTTTACCGGAGGAGAGCCGCTTTTGTACGCGGATTTTTTGAGAGAAATCCTTAAGCTTACCGGCGGCCGGGGGCATCGGCATTACCTGGAGACTAACGGCACGCTTTTCTTTGAACTGGAAAGGTTAATCGACCGCATCGATATTATTGCGATGGATTTAAAATTTCCCAGCTCAACCGGCATGGGGGATTTATGGCATTTGCATAAGAAATTTTTAAAAGTCGCCGCCAAGAAAGAAGTATTTCTTAAAGCGATTATCTGCCAGGCAACCCATGAGGATGATTTAAAGCAGGCCGTAGGAATGATTAAAGAGATCAGCCCGGCGAGTGTTTTGGTGTTGCAACCAAATAGCTACGAGAATCAGGCGGCCTTGCGTGATAAATTATGCAAATTCAAAGAATTGGCCAACCAGGAGGGGGTAACGACCTGCGTTATCCCGCAGATTCATAAAATTACGGGGATCCGTTAAATGGTAAAATCAAGTTATGAAGGTTTACAGAAAAACGTAAGGTTATTGAAAACGCCGGAAATCGAAGTCTGGCAGAATCAGTATCCAAATAAGCAGTATACGATTAATCTGGATATTCCGGAGTTTACCTGCATCTGTCCTAAGACCGGTTTACCGGATTTTGCGGTTATCCGTATCGAGTATTCGCCCAAGAAATTCTGCGTGGAGCTAAAATCTTTCAAGATGTATACCATCTTTTTCCGCAATGTAGGAATCTTTCATGAACATTTAATCAACAGGATGCTGGAAGATTTTGTCAAAGCGGTTAAGCCGCGCTGGGTCAGGATCAGCGGCGTATTTAACCCCCGCGGAGGGATTACAACTACGGTTAGCGCCGAATACAAATTAAAATGAGAGCATTAAAAGCGGTAAAAATTACTCAAGCAGTCAGTGAATTAGTTAAGCAGGCTAATTTTTTCTTGCGCCAGGATGTTTTAGCGGCCTTGCGCAAAGCCTGGCAGGGTGAAAAAAATAGGCGCGCCAAAAATATCCTTAAGGCTATTTTAGATAATGCCGCCTATGCCCAAAAAGAAAGTTTAGCGATCTGTCAGGATACCGGGATGCCGGTTGTTTTTGCGCAGGTGGGGTCGGATTTAAAGATTTCCGGCAATTTAACCGTGGCGATTAACCAGGGAATTAGCACCGGGTACCGGAAATATTCTTTAAGAAATTCGATTGTGGCCGATCCGCTAGCCCGCGGCCGCTCGGGATTTATTCCAGGGATAGTGCATACTGAGATTGTCCGGGGAGATAAATTAAAGCTTACTTTACTGCCTAAAGGTTTTGGCTGTGAGAATAAATCGCAATTAAAGATGTTTAAGCCGACTGCCGGACTAAATGAAATTAAGCAGTTTATTGTTGAGGCGGTTAAAACCGCCGGCCCGGATGCCTGTCCGCCCTATGTAGTCGGCGTAGGGATAGGCGGGACAGCGGATTATGCGAGCCTGTTAGCCAAAAAAGCTCTCTTAAAGAAAATCAATTCAGGCCGGAGACTATCCCCGAAGGGGGCTATCCCCGCATTAGAAAAAGAATTATTACATAAAATCAACAACCTTAAAATCGGGCCGATGGGGTTGGGCGGAAACACTACCGCTTTTGCCGTAAATATTCTGACTTATCCGACGCACATCGCCGGGCTGCCGGTCAGCGTCAATATCAGTTGCCATGCTTTAAGAAGCGGCGAAATTACTTTATGAAGAAAATTATTACACCTTTAGATTTAAATCAGATTAAATCCTTAAAAGCCGGAGAGCAGCTTCTTTTAAGCGGGACAATTTATACCGCCAGGGATCAGGCCCATAAAAGATTAACCGCGGCGATAAAAAAGCGCAAAAAGCTGCCTTTTAAAATTTCCGATGCGGTGATTTATTATTGCGGCCCGACGCAAACTCCCAAAGGCAAGATCATCGGCGCCTGCGGCCCGACAACCAGCTCGCGGATGGATGAGTTTACTCCGATTTTGCTGGCTAAGGGTTTAAGAGGGGTGATCGGTAAGGGCTGCCGTAACAAAGCGGTAAGAGAAGCGATTAAAAAACACCAAGGGATTTATTTTCTGGCCTATGCCGGTTGTGCCGCGCTGTTAAGTAAATTTGTCAAAAGCGCAAAAACTATCGCTTATCAAGATTTGGGGCCGGAGGCGATCTTAAAATTAGAGGTTAAAAATTTTCCTTTGATCGTGGCGATCGACATACACGGTAGTGACATTTACGCAGGGGCAAGCACCGCATAGTTTTTATCTAGCGCAGCCCTTCGGAGCCGACGATATTTTTTGACTCTGGAGGCGTAGAAGGGGGTAGATCTTTATGGTTAGGATTGACGGGCGGGGAAATGACAAAATCAGAAAAGTTACGATTACCAGAAATTATATTAAATACCCCGAAGGATCTTGTTTGATTGAACTGGGTAATACCAAGGTGATCTGTACGGCATCTGTTGAGGAAACGGTTCCGCAGTTCTTAAGGAATTCCGGCACCGGCTGGGTGACTGCCGAATACGGGATGCTGCCCCGCTCCTGCGGCACACGGATCCCCAGAGGCAAGGACTCCGGCAGGACTTATGAGATTCAGAGATTGATCGGCCGTTCTTTACGCTCGGTGACCGACATGAAACAAATCGGCGAACGCACGATCTGGATGGATTGTGATGTGATTCAGGGAGATGGCGGCACGCGCACTGCGGCGATTACCGGAAGTTTTATCGCTCTGGTGGATGCTTTGGCAAAACTAAAAAAAGACGGTAAAATCGCTAAAGTACCGATCCAGGATTATATCGCGGCAACCAGCGTGGGGATTTTAGATAATACGCTGATCTTAGATTTATGTTATGAAGAAGATTCTAAAGCGGAAGTGGATATGAATGTGGTGATGACGGGGGGCGAAGAATTCATCGAGGTTCAGGGGACGGCGGAGCGAAAGCCGTTTTCCAAGGATAAGATGGATAGGATGCTTGATTTTGCCAAAAAGGGGATCGCAGAGCTTTTTACCATGCAAAGAAAATTAGTCGGAGATATATTATTATAATGAAGCTGGTCGTGGCTACGAGAAATAAAAAGAAGTTATCCGAGATCAAGGATATTTTAAAAGGGATTAATCTTAAGCTGGTTTCATTGGATGCTTACCGCAAAGTGCCACCGGTGGTCGAGAACGGCAAGACCTTTCGGGCTAACGCGATTAAGAAAGCGGTTAAGCTGGCCCGTTTTAGCGGTGAGCTTTGTTTGGGGGAGGATTCCGGCTTATGTGTAAATGCCTTAGGCGGAGCGCCGGGAATTTATTCGGCACGTTTTGCCGGTAAGGATAAAAACGACGATAAAAACAATCAGAAGCTATTAAAGATGCTCCAGGGGCATCCGGCCCTGGAAAGAAAAGCCTATTATGTTTGCGCGGTGGCTTTGGCCGATCAGCGGGGTTTAGTCGGAGTAGCGGAGGGTAGATGTTCTGGCTTGATCGCTTTTGATCCGGCCGGCCATACCGGATTTGGTTATGATCCGTTATTCTATATTCCTAAATATAAAAAGACCTTTGCGCAGTTAGGGGAAAAGATTAAACATACGATGAGCCACCGGTACCATGCTTTAAGGCTGGCCCGGCCGATCATTGAGAAATATATTGTGAAGCACAGTTCGAGTTGATATACTAAATTTTTTAGTATGAATAGATTAAGAGATGTAGCGGGTTTTACCCCGTTGCATTTCTGTAATATAGGTTTATTCATTACAGCGCCCGACGCAGACAGGAATTGCGTCGGCGCGCGATAGGTATCGCGGGGTGTGGCTCAGTTTGGCTAGAGCGTCCGCCACTACGACGTTGGCGGACGCCCGCCAAAGCAGTAATGGCGGGCGCTTGCTTGAACCATGTTTGTATACATATTAAAAAGCTTAAAAGATAATAGCTTGTATGTAGGTTCAACAAAAAATGTTGAACAAAGGTTTAATAGTCATAACAAGGGCGAAAATCTTTCAACAAAGTCGAAAGTGCCTTGGGTGTTAGCGAGAGTAGAGGAATACAATAACGATACTTTGGCATTAAAAAGGGAAAAGTTTCTAAAGAGTGCCATAGGTAGGCGAGTTTTAAAGAATCTGTTAGCTTTGTAATGCAACGGGGTGTGGCTCAGTTTGGCTAGAGCGCAGCGTTTGGGACGCTGAGGTCACAGGTTCAAGTCCTGTCACCCCGAATTTTTAGGTACTGACGGTACTATTGACAATTTCAATGTCCCTGTAGCTCAATTGGATAGAGCACCTGCCTTCTAAGCCGGTGGTTGGCCGTTCGATTCGGCCCAGGGACATTAAATTTAGAAGTAAAGCAATAATGATTGACTTACTTGTTGCGCTGCGCTTGCAAGTACTTCGCCGGATAAAACATTTAAGGTGCTCGAGGGAGATTAATTAAATATAATCATTATTATGAAAAACTTCAAAAAAACTTTTAAAGCAGTCGCTACCGCGGTAGTTATCTTTTTCCTGATTTATACCTCGGTATTACTGGTGGTCAAATCGGTTCTTATTTCAAAGATTGAAAAAGCCACCGGCTTGAAAACTACGATTCGCAGCCTGGATATCCGGCCGCCCTTTGGCATTCAGGCCAGAGGTTTTGAGATCGCCGGGTTAATCAAGGCGGATCGCATTTTTATCGGCCCGAGTGTCCGCAGCCTGTTGTTCGGTAAGGTGGCTTTTAATAAAATCTTGATCGGCAGCCCGGAATTTACTTATCAACGTAACCCTTTTCCTGAACCGGCGGCCCCGGAACCGGTAGTGATTGAGACTCAAGCGCAAGGCCCGGCAGTAGTTGAACATCCCAATCAATCCGTCCCTGCTGAGCCGGCTGAAGTGTTTCCGGTTACCATCAGAAAACTCAAAATTTATTCCGGGAAGCTGCATTTTATCGATAATACTGCTTCCAGCGGTACAATTACGGTTTTAATTAAAGATTTGAATTTTTATATTACCAACTTGAGCACCATCCCGGACAAAAGAACAAGCAAGTTTGACTTAAGCGGCAATCTATCCTGGGATACCGGTGAGCCTGATGGGAAAATTAGTCTTGCCGGTTGGATTGATTTTAATAAGAAGGATATTCAGGCGGGCATTAAGGTTAGAGATATCGACGCGATCGTTTTTTATCCGTATTATTCAACCTGGGTAGATTTGAAACAAGCTAAAATCAAAAAAGCCAAGCTTAATTTTAATTGTGAAATCAAGGGAGTTAATAATGATGTGACTGCGCAGTGCCATTTAGAGCTTGCTGATATGGTGCGCTCTTCCCGGGGGATTGATGAGCCTAAACAAAAAGCTGAGCGGATTACCGATGCGGTGCTGGATATGTTTAAGACAATGGATCATGGCAATATCGCCTTGGATTTTAAATTGCACACTAAACAGTCCCAGCCGGAATTCTGGTTTGCCAATGTCAAAGCGGCTTTTGAGGAAAAATTGATGCAGGCTAGGACTAATGCTGGAATGCAGCCGCGTGATATGCTATCATTGCCTGTACGTTGGTTTCGCAGCGGGGTTAAAACCGGTACGGATCTGTCCAATGCCGTGATTGACGGGGTTTTTGACTTAAGCAATAGTGTAAAAAAGTTTTTCGAGGAAAGAATGGATCGTCCTGTGCCTGCACAGGGGGTATAGAGTTATTTTAATAATTGCAATGGCTATGGTATGTACCCGAGCAAAAAAGCAAGGGGTGAGGGGTGCCACCAAGCCTTTGTGTACAAAAACTTAGTGGTAGGCTTGGTGGCTATAGCTCAACTTTAGCGAGCAGACAATTTATGGAGTCGAAGACGACATAAATTGTAGCCCCCGAAGGGGGCGTCTGCGACGCTTACTCCTTATCTACGAGAAAGTCCAAGAGAACTTTTGAGTGTTTAGATGAGGAGGAGGGGTATAGCTTGCTCTTAAATTATTCTTTTAATTATGGTGGCTATAGCTCAACTGGTTAGAGCGCTAGACTGTGGCTCTGGAGGTTGCGGGTTCGATCCCCGTTAGCCACCCCAGTAATATCAGTCTCCTTGTATAATGGGAGAGTTTAACGGCTATGATCGCAACAGCGGTCATAGCCGTTTTTATCTGACGATGTCCCTAGGAGTTAGGGCATTGCATTTATTAGCCACATATTGAAATTCTGCGTACCACAAGCTGTTTAGAAAGCCTCTCTGAATAGAGCCACTTTATCGCCAAAATAGGCCAATTCCTCTCTTATATAATGCTCGCTATATAATGAAAATCTTGGCAATATTTTCGAATATTTTAGATTATAC
>JBFZAU010000068.1:0-3425 GCA_041308825.1 Candidatus Omnitrophota bacterium | reverse complement strand
CAGTATCCACACGGTTAAGGCCGCCCGGGTAAAGGTGATTTATAAAATTTTGGGTAAAGGAACGCAAATTTTGGCCGCCCGCAAACCGGGTGAGGTTTTAGATATTATCGGCCCATTGGGTAATGGTTTTGATTGTCCGCAGGCCTCCGGAAAGTTGAAAAAAACCGAATTGGTCCTCGTCGCCGGAGGGATGGGGGTAGCGCCCCTAGCGTATTTGGCGGAAAAACTGAAAGCGCATCCTCCCCTGGTTTTAATTGGGGCTAAAACTAAAGATCAGGTTATTTGTCAGAAGGAATTTAAATCTTTAGGCTGTCGGGTAAGGGTAGCTACTGATGACGGCTCTAGCGGGTTTAAGGGAAAAGTTACGGATTTACTCCAGAGTATTTTGCTCTCGACCATCGACCATCGACCATCAACCATCTACGCCTGCGGCCCGCATCCGATGTTAAAAGCAGTCGCTCTTTGCGCCGCTGAAAATAGAATTATTACTCAGCTTTCTTTAGAGGAGCACATGGCCTGCGGAGTAGGGGCATGTTTAGGCTGCGCCGTTTTGACGAAAAACGGGTATAAGAGCGTTTGTAAGGATGGCCCGGTATTTGACGGCCAGGAAATTATATGGTAATGTCGGAGAAACCGAATTTAAACATAAAAATAGGAGGTCTGAATTTAAAAAACCCGGTGATGGTGGCCTCCGGAACTTTCGGCTACGGCCGGGAGTTTCAAGATCTAGTGGATTTAAAAAAACTGGGGGCAATGGTGACGAAAACTATTACCTTAAAGCCCCGCCAGGGAAACCTGCCTCCTCGTACCTGCGAGACTCCCTGCGGGATGCTTAATTCCATTGGGCTGGAAAATCCCGGGATTGATAAATTTATTCAGGAGAAGCTCCCCTTTTTGAAAAAAATAGGCATTCCCCTGATTGTCAGCATTGCCGCCGAAGAGACCCCGGATGAATTTGCTGTTTTGATCAATAAGCTGGAGCAGTGCCGTGAAGTAGCGGCAATCGAACTAAATATCTCCTGCCCTAATTTACACAAGGATAAACTTATCTCTCAGGATGGCCCGGCGACTTTCGAGCTGGTCAGCGCCGTGCGTAAACTCACCGCCAAATGCCTGATTACGAAATTATCCCCCAATGTCACCTCGATTACGGAAATTGCTTTGGCTGCCCAAAATGGCGGCAGTGATGCGCTGGCTTTAATTAATACTTTGGGCGGAATGAGCATCAATGTGCATAAACGTACTCCTAAGCTGGGCGCCTGGGTGGGTGGCTTGAGCGGCCCGGCGATTAGACCAGTAGCGGTAAAAATGGTCTGGGAGGTATATAATAAAATTAAGATTCCTATTATCGGCATGGGTGGTATAATAGACGCCGAAAGTGCGCTGGAGTTTTTTATCGCCGGAGCAGCCGCGGTGAGCGTGGGTACGATGAATTTTGTCAATCCTGCCGCAAGCTTAGAAATTATTGCTGGTTTAGAGCGGTATATGCGCGACCATCATCTGCAGAATTTAAGCCAGCTTACCGGAAGATTAAAAGCATGCAAAGATTAAAAAAACCTGAAATTATTCTGGCTTTAGATGTAGATACATTAGAGCAGGCTAAAAGTTTTCTGGATAAGCTCTACCCTAAAATAAAGATTTTTAAGGTAGGCAGCCATCTTTTTACCGCTTACGGGCCAAAAATTATCGATGTGGTGCATAAAAAAGGAGCAGAGGTTTTTTTAGACTTGAAGTATTTTGATATTCCCAATACTGTAGCCAGTGCGGTTGCTAGCGCCGTAAAACTTAAAGTAAAAATGCTGACTTTGCACATTAGCGGCCAAGCAGAGATGTTAAAAGCCGCAGTAGCCTCGGCCAGGAAACAGGCAAAAGCTTTAAGCGTCAAGCGGCCGCTGCTTATCGGCGTAACGGTGTTGACCAGCCAAACCGCTAAACCTAAAGAGGTTTTGAAATTGGCGCGACAGGGAATCGCCTGCGGCCTGGATGGAGTGGTTTGTTCAGTGCATGAAGTCGCCGCTTTGCGCCGTGGAATCGCCAGAAGCTTTAAGGCCGTGACCCCGGGCATCCGGCCGAATAATGCCGCCCCAGACGATCAGAAAAGGACGGCGACGGTTGGGCAGGCGCAAAAAGCAGGCAGTAACTTTTTAGTGATCGGCCGGCCGATCTTAAGGGCAGTTGATCCGTTATTACAAACCGAAGAAATTTTAGGAGACCTATAATGGCGCAGGAAATTAAAGATTTAATTGCCAAAATTCAGCAGGAGGGGGTGCAGGCAGCGCAAGCGCAAGCCGGCCAAATCAAAACTACTGCTGAAAAAGAATCGGCTCAGATCATCGCGCAGGCCAAGCAGGAGGCGCAAAAAATTATCGAACAGGCCAATGCACAAGCCAAAAAACTGGATGCCTCAACGCAAGCCGCCTTAAAACAAGCCGGCCGGGATATGTTAATTAGTTTAAAACAGGAGATCAGCGCGATGTTAGACCGCTTGATCAAAGCCGATCTGCGCCAGGCTTTAGGCGCTGAAGAGTTATCTAGAATTATCGGCGCTTTAATCAAAAACTCCCCGCTTTCTTTAGGGTCGCAGATTGTGGTTTCCTTAAATCAGCAGGATAAAGAGAGATTGGAACAGGGTTTTTTAAAACAGCTGATCGAAGAAACGAAAAAGGCGATTATACTCAAGTCTGCCGAGGGGGTAGAGAGCGGTTTTATTATCAGTTTTGATGCCGGAAAATCAATTTTTGATTTTAGCGGCCAGGCCTTAAGCGATTATATTTCCGGTTGCCTTAAGCCGGAACTAAACAGGGTTTTAAGTCCCGAATAAATGCCCGCTTACTATACATATCTAATTTCAAGTTTGCCGGGGTTAAATTTTTCCGGTAAAGCGCCTTTTGGTCTGCAGGATTTTTTAGCGCGCTGCGAACATCTGATTCCAAAGCAGGAATTTGATATTTTACTCCAGGCCTTAAACCAGGAGGCGGCTACTTGGGAACTGGCGCGGCCGAAAAGTTTGCAACAGTGGAGGAATTTTGAAGTAGCCTTAAGGAATGAGTTGGCGCGTGTTCGCTCATCCCGCAGGAAAATTGATCCGGCTAAATACTTACGCCAGCCGGATTCTGCAGAGGCGCAAGTCAGCCATCTGGCGCTTTTGGCTTACCGCAGCAGTTCGATTTTAGAGGCGGAAAAAATCCTGGATCAGGCCAGGTGGAGTTTTTTGGACGAATTAAGTTTAGGCCACTATTTTGATTTTGATTATTTGATGATTTATGGATTAAAGCTCAAGATCCTGGAGCGTTGGGATAAAATTCAAAAAGCAGATAAAGAAGCTTTACTAAATGCGGCAGTTTAAACAATAAAGTGATGATGGAAAAAATGAGAACCGGACAGGTAGTGAAAGTTAACGCTAACATGGTAACTGCCCAGGTGGA
>JBFZAU010000067.1:0-8646 GCA_041308825.1 Candidatus Omnitrophota bacterium | reverse complement strand
CTGTTGGCATGGAGACCCAAGGGAAAAAGTTTTTTTTAAGTTTTAGGCTGCGGGTGTTTATTTTAGTAATACTGGGGATCATTTCTTTAGTTTTAATAGCTCGGTTTAGTGATCGCCAGGGGCGTAAGGAACTTTTACTGCAGACCAGGTTGGTCCAAAAAGCGGTTAATCCGCATATTTTAACCAAGCTGAGCGGTTCAGAAGATGATTTAAATCTGCCAAGCTACAACAGCTTAAAAGAACAATTAATCGCGATCCGTTCGGCTAATTCTAAATGCCGGTTTATTTATTTGCTGGGCCGGACTCCGGAAGGCGAAATCTTTTTCTTTGTTGATTCAGAGCCTGCGGATTCCCCGGATTATTCTCCGCCGGGCCAGGTTTATAATGAGGCTCCCCAAAGTATTCACCGGGTATTTTTAAGTACTCAAGAAATAGTCGAAGGGCCTTCCTCTGACCGTTGGGGCACCTGGGTCAGCGCTTTAGTTCCGGTGTTTGAGCAAGGAAAGATAATCGGGGTGTTAGGGATGGATATTGAGGCCCGGACCTGGTTTAGAATGATAATCTTGAGCTCTCTTTTACCGAGTAGTTTATTTTTATTAATCGGCGTTTTGATCGGGGTATTCTTGTATCTAAATAAGAGAAATGAATGGGAGAAATTGCGGTTTAATGAAAGCAGGTTAGCCTTGCAGGATAGTGAGAATAAATACCGCGGACTTTTTTTAAACTTCCGCGACGCGATGATGATTATTAAGCCTCCGGATTGGAGGTTTATTTCCGGTAATCCGGCGGCCTTGGAAATGTTTAAAATCAACGAAGAAAAACAGCTTTTGGTTTTTAACCCGGCTGACCTTTCTCCCCAATACCAACCGGATGGCGCGCTTTCCTCAGAAAAAGCTAAACAGATGATTGAAACGGCCTTGCTAGAGGGCTCACTATTTTTTGAATGGGTACATAAACGTTCTGATAATCAGGAGTTTCCGGCTAACGTTTTATTGGCCAAGATGGAGCTTGCCGGAGAGGTAATGTTACAGGTAATGGTCAGGGATATTACCAAAAATAAAAAGATTGAGGAAGAAAATCTCAAGCACCTGCAGGAGCTTGAGGTTTTCTACCGGGTAAGTATGGGCAGGGAGGAGCGGATTATCGAGCTTAAAAAAGAGGTGGCGATGCTCAAGGCAGAGCTGGATAAATGCCGGAAGGTTTCTTAGAATGAAGATCCGCACCAGGTTATTATATTTATTGGCCTTTATTGCGATCATATCTTTAAGTTTGTTTATAATTCAGAAAATATATGAACGCCAAAGGATGGTTGAGCTGTGGGATTCGGTGCGTACCGAGCGGGAGGATATTTTTGATAAGATAATGGCATTGCGATCCCGTTTCCTAGAGACTTATGTTGATGATTATACTTTTTGGGATGACTTGGTGGAATTTGCCAGTTTTCCAAATAAGAAATGGGGGCAGGAAAATATTGATGCCAGTATTTCGACTTATCAGGCAGATGTGGTTTGGGTCTATAATAAAAACTCAGAATTAGTTTATGTTGTTAATCATCCTGAAAGCGGGATACTGTTGCAGCAGTTGCCCCTACCGCAGGAGTTGATCAAAGGTTTATTCGCTAATTCCCCGATACGTCATTTCTTTATCAATACGGCCGCAGGGTTGATGGAGGTTCAGGGGGGCACTATCCATCCGACTGCTGACGCCAAGAGAGAAACTCCTCCTCAGGGGTATTTTTTCTGCGGCCGGTTTTGGACTAACGACTATATTGGCGAGATTGCCAAGTTAACTAATTCGCAGGTTTACCTTTCAGATACTGCTATAGCTCAAGGCGGCGTGCCGCATCTTAGAGGGAGCGTTGATTTTACCAGGAGGTTAGCCGGTTGGGATAATCAGCCGGTAAAATACCTGATCGTTTCTTCGGTCTCCAGAGCGATTGTCAGCGCGGAAAGGTCGATTTTTCAAGTCGCAGTATTATTCCTTAGTTTTTCTATATTTGTCTGGTTGTTTGTTTCGTTTTTTATTTTTCGTTGGGTGAATGTTCCTTTAAAGTTAATTACCCGGGCTTTGGGAGCTGAAGATGCAAAATTTTTAGCTAAGCTTAAAATTCAAAGCACGGAGTTCGGCGAGCTCTCCCGCATGGTCGAGAGCTTTTTTACGCAGAAAAATGTACTGTTACAAGAAGTTACCATGCGTCAGCAGGCACAAAGTGCATTAGATAAGGTTAACGGTTGTTTTGTTTCTTTCGGGGTTGATCCGCATAAAAATATCCAATTGATTACCGAGGCTGCCGGAGAGATCCTAGGTGCTGTTTGCACGCTGTATAATCGTCATCAGGGCGGGATACTGGAAACGCAGGCCAGTTGGCATGAACCGGCGGATTTTGTAAGATCCGGGCCCGGCCGGGGGCGTATCTGTTTTGATGTAATTACTGCCCAGAAGAGCCAGCTGATTATTATCGATGACCTGCAGCATACCAGTTATGCCCAGACTGATCCGAATGTCAAAAAATATAATTTACAGTCTTATGTGGGCTGCCCGGTTCGGGTGCAGGGTAAAACCATCGCCAGTCTGTGCGCGGTTTTTGACAGCGGGATAAAACTGGATAATTATCATTTAAATTTGCTGCAGGTTTTAGGTAAAGCCGCCTCCATTGAGGAAGAGCGCAAGCATATGGAGGATATTTTTAAAACCCAGGCGGAAAAGTTGGATACAGCCTTAAAAGAAGCGCTTAAATCGCGCGAGGTTCTCTTAAGCATGCTGGAAGATAATCAGTTGAATAAAATGAAGCTGGAGGTTTCTGTGCAGGAGTTGGAGTTGGCTTATTCCAGGCTTAAGGAGTCGCAAGAGGAGGTTATCTGTTCGGCAAAGTTCGGGGCGATCGGCCAGCTTGCCAGCAGCGTTGCCCACGAAGTAAGAAATCCGCTGGCGATTATTATGCAGTCAATCGAGTATCTGCAGGATAAGATTGATCCTCGGCATCAGGAAATAATCCAACTGGCGGCAAATAATATCCGCCGGGCCAATACGATCGTGGCAACCTTGCTTGATTTTTCTAAAGCCAAAGAACTAAAGATGGAGCCGGAAGACCTAAACTCCATAATAGAGGATTCTTTGAAGTTGACGCATTACGGTAATTTAAAAGGTAAGGTGAGAGTGCTTAAGGATTTTGATTATCATCTGCCGAAAACTTTAGTCGACCGGCAGAAAATAGAGCAGGTATTCGTGAACTTATTCCTAAACGCGCTGCAGGCGATGCCTCAGGGAGGGGAGCTTGCGGTACAGAGCTACTTGAGCGCAGTTGACCATTTAAGCGAGGAGGTTAAAAAAAATATTCAGGTTGAAGGCCAAAAGATAGAGAATGCTATTGTCGTAGAGGTTAAAGACCAGGGTGCGGGTATTTCAGAGGAAAACCTGAAGAATATTTTTCAGCCCTTCTTTACGACTAAAGGGGCAATGACCGGGATCGGCCTGGGCCTTTCGGTAGTGAAAGACATTATCGCCTTACATCACGGGTATGTGGGGATAGAAAGCAAGGTTGACCAGGGGACTAAAGTTACCGTAATTTTAAGGGCGATCTAATAAGGAGGGTCTTTGAAATGGCTAAACGTAAAGTATTGATTGTGGACGATGAGTTAGATTTCTTGACTATGGTTAAATTGAATTTAGAAGGTACGGGTAAATTTGAAGTTAAGACTTTGTCGAACGCCAATGAGATTATTGCTTGTTTGCATAGTTTTAAACCGGAGGTAATTTTATTGGATATGGTGATGCCCGGTATCGGCGGGATCGAGGTTTGCGATATGCTGAATAATGACCCGCTGGGGCAGACCGTACCGGTTTTTATTCTTTCCGCTCTGGATAAGGATAAAGACAAACTGCTGGCTTTTAAAAAAGGCATTGTCGGTTATTTAAATAAGCCGATTGAAAGGGAGGTTTTAGTCGCCAAAATCGAAGGTGCTTTAGAGTCTAAATTTGATAAGTAACCGGATTTTAAAATAGATTATACTTGTCTTAATCTGTCCGTACTTATATAATAAAAGAAATTTAATGTTCTAATTGCAGGTGCATACAGGTGTGTTTAGTTTAAAGGGGAAATTTTATCAGCAGGCGGGGAGTCTATTAAAAGGAGGTTTTATGTATAATCCGCAGATCAAAGTATTAATCGACAACGTAGAAAAAGTTATCGTCGGCAAGACCGAAGTGGTCAGGCTGCTGGTGGTAGGCATGTTGACCAACGGTCATATCTTGATCGATGATGTTCCCGGGATGGGCAAAACTATGCTTTCTTTGTCACTGGCTAAATCAATCAGCGCCGATTTTAAAAGGATTCAGTTTACGCCGGATCTTTTGCCTTCGGATGTTACCGGGGGGTTTATTTACAGCCCCAAGACAGGAGAGTTTGATTTTAAAAAGGGGCCGGTTTTTACCAATATCCTTTTGGCCGACGAAATTAACCGTACTACTCCGCGTACGCAATCGGCGCTTCTGGAGGTTATGCAGGAGCGTTCGGTGACTATCGACGGCAATACTTTTGTTCTGCCGCGTCCTTTTATGGTTGTCGGTACCCAAAACCCTATTGAATATCAGGGGACTTATCCTTTGCCTGAAGCGCAGTTGGACAGGTTCTTAATGAAGATTAATGTAGGGTATCTGTCGATAGAAGAAGAAAAAAAGGTGACCATTGAACAAAAGATGCAGCATCCGATTGAAGATTTGGATGCGGTTTTAGGAGTAGAAGCCATACTTGACCTGCAGGAACAGGTTAAGAAGGTGGAGGTCTCACCGGCAGTACTTAGTTATATCGTGAATTTAGTTTACGCTACCCGTAAAAAAGAAGAGATCCGGCTGGGCGCCAGCCCCCGCGCTTCGATTGCTTTAATGAAAGCCAGCTGCGCTTGGGCATTTATCGAAGGCCGGGATTACGTTATTCCGGAGGATGTGATTAAATTAGCCTACTGGGTACTCGGCCACAGGATACTTTTGCATCCTAAGGCGCTGGTTGCCGAAAAGACCGCCGCTTCGATAATTGCGGATATCATTCGCGGTATACCGGTTACTTAAAAATTATGATCAAAAAATTTTATTTAAAATGGCTTTTGCTGGTGGTTTTCTTTCTGGCCAGCCTGTTGATCGGGTTAAAAACCACCCGGGAGTTTTTCTTTTTCTTTGCTTATTTTCTGTTGGCGGCATCGATGGTGAGTTTGTTTTGGCTGGCGTTAACCTTGCTGGCCGGCCAACTGAAGATATCCAGAAAAATGATTTCCCGGGTTACGGAAGGGGAAATTCTGGAGGTCGAGGCTGAAATCAATAGCCTAAGCTTTTTGCCGATCTTTAATTTTACCCTGGAAGATAATTTTTCCGGGATGGCTTCCCGGGAGGAGAAGAAACGGTTTTTTGTCGGGTTTTTGGGACCTAAATCTTCCTGCCGGATTAAATATGAATACCTTTGTTACAAGCGAGGTGAATACCAGGCCGGGCCGTTTGCGGTTTATTTCTTTGACCCGCTAAATTTATTTTTCTTTAAACGGACATTTGAAGTTTATTCGAAGGTTGTGGTTTACCCGCAGATCTTCAGGATTGAGAGGTTTCCGGCTTTAACCCGCAGTGTTCTGCCCTGGTTTGGGATCGAGACTGCCCGTTCCAGCGGTGATGATGATGAATTTTACGGGGTGCGGGAATATAAGGAGGGTGAATCAGTGAAACGGATTCACTGGGTTTCCAGCGCCCGTAAAAATAAATTGATCGTTAAACAGTATCAGTTGCAGAGTTTTTTCGGAACGACGATTATTTTTAATCTGGAAAAAACCAAGAATATCGGGGAAGGTAAAGAGGCGGTAGCCGAGTATATTATTAAGATTGCCGCCAGCGTTGCCAACTACCTTACGGAGAAGGGGGTTTCGATTGAACTCCTGGCGCATGTCGGAGAGATCGTCCACCTTCCTTTTAATAAGGGCCAGGACCATTTGGAAAATATCCTCAGGGTTTTGGCGGTGGCGCAACCGGAAAGCAGGATTAGTTTACGCGAGGCCTTTGAAGAGTTTGCCCGTTATTTACCCAACGATTCAAGTTTAGTGGCGGTGATGTCGGACCAGGATTATAAGGATTTACCCCGGATGGTCTCTTTGTATAGCCGGGGTATTTCCTTAATTCCTTTAATTGTGGTTTCGGATACATTTTTACCGATTGCGGATAAGAAAAAAGTCGCCCGGCAATCAAGATTGAAGGTGACCAACTTAGTTAATATGCACGCTAAGTTTTTTTCGCAAGGCGATAATTTATCGGAAGCATTTATTTAACCATGCTGATGGACCCTAAAGATAAAAATTTAGTGATCGAAGCCTTTCTGACGGCTGCGCTTTTGGTTGTTTCGATCTTCATGTTAAAGCCGGAGTTGTTCTGGCAATATCAGTTACTTTTGTTGATTGGCGGCGGCGGGGCTTTTGCTTTTGGCTGGTATAACCGTAAATGGGGTTTTAGTGCCGTTAAGTATTTATCTGATGCCGCCATCCTGATCTGCGTCGGCTGGATTGTTTACCGAGTATATAAATCGACCTTCCTCTATAAAGAAGTTATCTCCATTTTGGCTCAGGGATTGGTTGTCTTCGAAATTATTTTTATTTTTAATTTTATCTCTCCCGGCAAGCTTGGTTTTATCCGGGTTTTAAGCCTTTTAGTTTTTCTGACCTCGCCGGTTTTTTCTGCAGCCCACAGCGTACCTTTAGCGATTGTTTATTTATTAATCTGGATTTTTGTCCTGCGTTGCGGGTTGCCGGGTTTCTCCCACCAGGCTCCTTTAGCTAGAAATTCCCTGCGTTATTTTTCCCTGGCGACATCGCTAATTTGTTTTTTGATTGCTTTAATCCTGGCCTGGTTTATTGCTTCCAATATTTATCTGGGCAGGATCAAAAAGGGGATGCTGCTTTTGGATGAGGATCTGCAAAACTCGGGCCAGGGGGGCAAAGATTCAAACCAGGCGGATAAATTCTACAGCCTGCAAGAAAATCTGCAAGAGAAGATTACCGATCTGGCGTTAAAACTGGATTCTTATGAAAAACGACGCCAGTTAATCTACCTATTTTCGGAGATGATTAAAGAATCGGTTAAGACGATCGAGATGGATAGGGCGGAGATCGGTTTGATCGATATTTTAAAGCGCCATGGAGAGGGGTTAGATGGTGCGCCCGAAGCGATTTCTTTGGCGCGCAGTTACGGTAATCTGAAGAATTCGTTGAATATCCAGAGAAGCAAAGAAGATATTACGGATGAGCTCAGGAAGCATCCGATCAGCGTGGTGGAAAAGATTAAAATGACCAGCTTAGCGAATAAAATCCAGCAAACAAATTCGCCGGTAAATTTACAGCAATATGCCCAGGCGCTGCAAAATGTGGTTAATAAAGCGCCTTTAAGTAAATTTTCCCAGAAGCAGCTAAACGCTATCGCCCGTGAGCTCTCCGGCCAGAAGGCTTATGAGCTTTATCGCGAGAGCCTCCAGGGTTTAGAGAAAAAAATCACCCAGCTTCCTGATGCCGCGGCAAAAAAAGCAGAGGAGATTGTTGCAGATATTCAACATGCTCAGGGATTGGAGGATTTAAAACAGTCTGCCGGAAAGATCCGGGAATTGAAAAATGACCCGGCGCTCGCGGAAAATAATGTTGCCCAGGAGGTAATTAAGGAATTAAGTCAGGCAGTGCAGATAAAATTAGATTTATTTTTCAAGGAGGCCTCCCAAGAAGTAAGGGGGAAAGCTTCCGGCAAACAGGATTTAGGAGAGAAAGCCGATGAGCTTGAGAAAAGAATAGAGGGGGCTACGAATGCCCGGGCTTATGCGGAATTTATTACAGAATTAGCGGTTTTAATTCAGGAGAACAGCGACAACAATTTAGGTTTGACTGAAGGTTTAAGTAAAATGCTAGGTTTTAAAGTGGAAACTTTCAGCCAACAGCAGCAGGATAAGATAGAAAATTTACTGCAAAAGGAGCTTTCACCGCGGTTGATGAAGGAAATATCGCAAGCCCTTGCCGCGATGGAGGAAAAAGACAGCACGCGTGACTTAGAAAAAGAATTAAATGATTTGGTCAATAAAATCAAAGAGCTGGAGAGGAAAGGTGATTTGCGGGCAGATACTGCCGCGGAATTGCTTAAGATGATCTCTGATTTTAGTGAACTTTTAAGCGGTAAGCTTAAAGCGGTTACGGAGCTAAAAAAAGATAGGGCCTTTGAAAAGGATGCCACTCAAAAGGCCGATTATATCGAACAGTTACAGCGTTCGATTGAAGATTCTTCTTTGGGGGACCGGCAAAAGCAAGAATTGAAATCTCTGGCGGATGAGTTGCTCAGGGCCCAGAGCCTCTCGCAATTGGAAGAGGTTAAGGAGGCCTTGGAAAAAGAAATATCCGCCCTAGGATCGGCGGGGCAGGATTTATCCGATCAAGAGCGTAAAGATTTATTTGCCGCCGCCGGAAATATTTCCCAAGAGCTCTCCAAAAAGATCGATCAGCTGGAAAATGTCTCAACCGAGGTGATCCTCAAGCTGCAAGAAAGCCTGGAAAAGATGCAGGCGGCCCGGGATATGAAAGAATTGCAGGAAGCCGCCCAAGAGCTTAAAGAAACGATTAATGCCAACACCTCCCAGGATCCTAGAGA
>JBFZAU010000066.1:0-13744 GCA_041308825.1 Candidatus Omnitrophota bacterium | reverse complement strand
CCTCTATCTACCAATCCCAAGGGGACTATCCTAAGGCCATCGAGTATCTTTTAAAAGTCTTGCAACTTAAGCCAGGTTCACCACCGGATGTGTACAGCAATCTGGCCTCAGCCTACCAATCCCAAGGGGACTATCCTAAGGCCATCGAGTATTACCAAAAATATCTTAAGCTTAACCCCAACTCCGCGGATGTCTGTAAAACGTTGGGTTTGATTTATCAATCACAGAAAGATTATTCTAAAGCGATTGAACTTTTTCAGCGGGCTGTTGCATTGCGGCCGGAATATGTCGATGCCTATATTGAACTAGGCAATATCTATTTTGCCGATGGGAATCATCCCAAGGCTTTAGAATATTTCCTGCAGGTAGTTCAGTTTGATCCGCATTCAGCCGATGCATATTGTAATATAGGGAATATTTTAGCAGCTAAAGGAGATAGGGAGGGCGTCTTAAAACAGATCGCCAAGCTTAGAGAGTTAAAAAGGGAAGATTTGGCCGTATCATTGGAACAAGCCATAGGCAATAATATAGAAAACTAATTATTTTGGCTTATGCGCAAACTTTTAGCCGGTCAAAAAATAGGCCTGATCTTGAGCGGGTTAGCCGCATTTTTTATTTTACTTGAAATCAGCCTGCGTTTAAGCGGCGCTATCTTTTTTCTTGTTCAGGATCATAGGAATAAAAAACCAGCAAAGCAGCTTGGCAGCTACGCGATTATGTGCCTGGGCGAATCGACCACTGGTTTTGGAGGTAAATATTCTTGGCCGGCCCAACTTCAGGAGATTCTCAACCAGAATTCAAGGCAGAAAGAATTTAAGTTTAGGGTAGTTAACAAGGGAATACCGGGAGCCAATTCCGGGCTGATATTGTCGCAACTGGAGAATAACCTCGATTTTTATAATCCGGATATGGTGGTGGCAATGCTGGGGATTAATGATGGTAGATTTGCCCTGGAGTATGACGCGGCTTTAGTCAAGCAGAGAGCAGCCTGGCTGCAGGAATTAAAAATTTATAAATTAATAAGGCTGATTTGGCTGAATATTGTAAATAAAAAAGGCATGTTTTTATCGGGGCGCCAAGATAAGAACAGCCAGAACTGCCGGGAGGCCGAAAGGATATTTAAAGAAAAAATCGCGGTTATTCCTAACGATGATAGTGCTTACCTTAAGCTGGGGGATTGTTATCTTAAGCACGCCAGGTATCAGGAAGCTGAAAAGATGTTTAAAAAGGCAATTCAGGTTAACCCGGCAAACAGTGATTCTTACCGGGTTTTGGGTAATTTTTATCTTCAGCTGTACAGGTTTCAGGAAACTGAAAGCCGGTTAAAGAAGGCTATTAAAATTGATCCGGGAGATGATTGTACTCGCGCAATTTTAGGCCATATTTACAACGATGGATCCAGGTTGGAGGAGGCTGAAAATATTCTCCAGCAAGCAACCGCCATAAATCCTCATAATGATTACGCCTATCTTGGGTTAGGTAATTGTTATTTTAAACAAGCAAGATATGCAGATGCGGAAAGAATGTTTAAAAAAGCGATTGAGATTGCTCCTGATTATGATGAGCATTATCGACTTTTAGGTAATTTTTACCTGCAGAAACCGCACTCTGGCGGCCCCGATATGGTTTCGGAGGCGCAGGCCATGCTGGAAAAGGCTATCGCGGTCAATCCTGAAAATAGCCTTGCTTATGTTGGATTGGGCGATTGTTATAATAGAAAAGCACAGTATGTTAAGGCGGAAGCGGCACTGAAGAAGGCACTAGCCTTATCTCCAAATGAAAGCTGGGCTTATTTGGAGTTGGAAAAATGTTACCGGATGCAGGGCAGGGAGGAAGAAAATGCGGTATTATATCGGCAATATGTCCAGAATTACCGCGCCATCAAGAAGATATTAGACCGCCGGAGGGTCAAGCTGGTTTGTGTACAGTATCCGATGCGCAGCCTAAAACCCCTAGAGGCCATATTCCAATCTGAAACAGGCATTCTTTTTGTGGATAATGAAAAGATATTTAAAGATGCTTTAAGGCATGCTGCTTATGAGGCTTATTTTGAAGATAATTTTGCCGGAGATTTCGGCCACGCGACTAAAAAAGGAAACCGGCTTTTAGCGGAGAATATCGCCTCTGCCATCCTTAAGGAATTTATAACAGGCAGCCAGGGCGAATCTTGGAATGAAAGTGATGGAAAAAATTAAATCCCGTTATCCCAGTTGGTTTTTGAATTTATTGCCGATTTTCGGGTGCGTAGTTTTTGTCGTCGTTATTTATTACCCTGTTTTTTTAACGGGGCGCTGGGCGGTTAACGGATCGGATGCTTTAAATCTCCATTTACCAGGAAATTACGCAGTCGCCAGGGCTTTTCTCCAGGGGCGCATACCTTTATGGAATCCGCATTTTAATTTGGGGCAGCCGGTTATCGATGGATCGACGATTATTTTCCATCCGGCGATGTTTTTGTACCTGATTTTTAACCCCTGGCTAGCGCATACCGTAGAAATATTATCGGGTTTGGTTTTAAGCTGTCTGGGTGTCTGGTATTTTTTACGCCAGCAGGGTTTTGAAGTCTTTGCGGCAGTAATCGGCTCTCTGGTGTATATCTTGAGCGGACCGGTATTCTTTTTACACAGTTACCATCTTGGATTTATGGCGATTTTATTGCTGCCCTGGACCATTTGGGTTTTTCACCAGCATGACCGGACAGGGCATAACGGTTGGTTGTGGATTGCCGCGGCGCTTTGTGTTTTATCGGTTTACAGTACCGATCCGGATACTTTGTTTTATCTTTATCTGGGCTTAATTATCGACCGCCTGGTTTGCCTGCCTAAAACGGGATGGATAGCTTATCTGACTAAGTGGACGGGTATTTTATGCTTGGCAGGTTTAGCCGGGGCAGCGCTGTATCTTCCGCTTTATGAGTGGTTAACTTATAGTTCACGGTTTAGTAAGACTTACGCCGGGGTGCTTAATCCGGGATTTCTCAATTTTACGGCCGCGGTATTTACCAACCAGTGGTTAAAAAGCTGGCCTTACGATGCTGTTTATTTTTATTTAGGCCCGGCGGTATTCTGGCTTAGTTTCTGCGGTTTAGCGCGGATTGATAAAAAGAGCTACGTATTTCGGTATTTTCTTTACAGCCTGATCATTCCGATATTTTATCTGCTTAATCGCTTGTTAGAGTCGCAAAGCCGCTTAAGTTTATTCGATGCGCTGGATATCTGGCGGAGCATGTTTGTTTTTTGTCTGGGGTTAGGCATGTTGGCGGCTGCAGGTGTACGGAATATTTTAAAGGGGGAAGGCATTTGGGAAAAGCTAACTTTAAGCAGCGGCCTGGCTGCACTTTTGCTTGCGGGATTGGCGATGCGGTACAGAATGGATTCAAAGACCTGTTTTATCCTGTTGATCGCTTCAGCGGCAATACTGTTTATTATGTTTCCCCGGATAAGAAAGAATAAGCTGTTGGCAGGAACAGGAATTTTTATAAGCATTGTCGCTACTATAGGGGTAGTTGTGTTTAACCGGACTACCTTGGTACCTTCCTGCGCCTGGAACTCCGCAGTATTAGATTTAACTAACCAGCCGCCGTATACCAAATGCCATACTTTCACAAAAAACCTGGAGTTTTACCGCAAGCTGGGGGAGACTGAAGAAGGCCGGCCCGGCCATTGGAGGGTCAGTTTGTTAGGGGGGACAGATAATTTAACGGCGGTGGCCGGTTTAAAAACCCTGCCTAATTATTCTCCTTGCTATAATCGCGCAGCCGAAGAAGCTCTTAGTGTTGACGATTTAGTTCCTGTCAGTAACACGCATCCTTACTGGATGGAGTTAAAAAATCCGAAATCACGGGAGTTGGGTATTTATGGTGTGCGTTTTTTAGTCGATTTAAGCAACCGGCAGTCATTAGCCGGGGATGCCGGCTGGTTAGAGCGGCAGGATTTATCCTGGCCGGATCACCGGGTTTGGGAAAGTAAATACTATCTTGGCCGGGCGTATTTAGTTTCTCAGACAGGGAAAGCCAGGTCGGACGTTGAATTTTTAGAGGATCGTCCGGAGTTAGTATCGCTGCGGGTTAACGCCCGGGAGGGTGAACGCCTGGTATTAGCCGATCTTGATTATCCGGGGTGGCAGGCTTTTGTGGATAATCAACCGGTAGATACGGAGCGCTATCGCGGCTGTTTAAAATCAGTGATCTTATCCGCGGGCCAACATGCCGTTATCTGGAAGTATAGCAGTAAAATACAACAGATAGGGTTTTTCACCTCCGCCTGCGCGTTATTACTTTTATTAGGTTTTTTAGGAATTTGGCATTTGCCCCTAAGCCGCACCCGGGCAAGTAAGCTTGCCGGCACCAGTAAGCTAAAATAGTAAGCCGTATTTTTATGCAGAAAAAAATTACTGCCTTATTAACTTTTATTTTCAAGTCAGATTATTTTAAAGCAACGGTATTTTATCTGGGCCTGATTTGCCTGGTGTATTCTCCGATTGTTTTTTACGGTAAAACCCTGTCGATGTCTGCCCGTTATCCATGGTTTAGCAACAACCCTCCGGAACAGGAAGCAGTAATGCCTAATGACTATCCGAATATCTTTAACGTGGATATTGCTAGCCCCGCGGCTTTTGAAGAGCCCGTGGATGCTTTTATCGGTAATCAATTAAGAAAAGGTAGATTTCCGCTATGGAATCCTTTTATTTCTTGCGGAACGGTTGTTCAGGACCAGTTTAGCACCCGGACACTGTTTCCTTATCAGTTGTTGCAGAATATCTGCCCCTGGGGATGGCGCGATTTATTCCTTTTGGGGAGATTATTTTTGGCGGCCATGGGATTATTTATTTTTTTGCGATTACGGGGGATCAGTTTCTATCCTGCGCTTTGCGGCGGGGCGATGTACGGTCTTTCGGGGGCAATGACCGTATTTTTAACCTTGACCCAAATGAGCAACCTGGGGATGATGTTACCGTATACCTTGGTCGCCAGCCAATTGATCATTCGCAGGGTCAGCATCTATTCCGTGTTTTTTTGCAGCTTAGTATTGGCTTTGGTAGTTTTAGGCGGTCAACCGGAAGTAGCGTTTTACGGACTGCTTTTTGTCTTTGCCTACCATCTCTTGCGGTCGGCCGGCAATTCAGAACAAAAATTCGCTATCAAGAGTTGCCTGGCTTTTTTCGTCGCGCTCACCCTGGCGTTTTTAATTTCCTCACCGTCCTTTGTGCCATTTTTATTGAATTACAGTCAGTATTACAGTTTTCATCCTGCCGGAGGCAACCAGGGGGTCGGCTCCACGCCGTTGGTAAATTTTATCGCTGTCTTTATTCCCGAATTGCTGCGTTGGCGCGCGCCGGTTGTTTCGCTCACCTTTAATTATGGCTGGGATCGTTTAGGCGGGTATGCGGGTTTGACTTGTATCTTTCTGATTATCGCGAACTTAAGAAGATACTGGTGGGGGCGCCGGGAACTCTTTTTCTTTGCAGGTTTTGCGTTGCTTATCTTATTAAAAAACCTGGGTTTTCCGCCAGTAAGCTGGATTGGGCGGCTTCCGGTTTTTGATCAAGTTTGGACCCCGCGTTGGGCAGGCCCGGTTTGGAACCTGTCCTTGATTCTTGCTGCGGCTTTCGGCTTTGAGGTATTCTTATCCAGAAATCAGGATGAGCAGAAAAAGGATATTGAAAATTATACCGGGTATAATCCGCCCAGCTTATTAATTCCGATCGGGGTAGAGGCGTTAGTTTTGGCTCTTTTTGCTCTTTTGAATACGAAATTTTCCATTTTGATGGATATTGTCTCCCGGAATTTAAATATAGCGCCGATCGTGACCTGGAACCTATTTTTTATCGTCTTGGCGGCATTGGGATTCCTGATCATATTTATCTTGCGGCCCAGCGCAAGTAAAAAACAAGATTTTTCGGCAGGGCGCTTTAAGCCGGTTACACCGTGGAAACTAATTAGCGAAATATTAATTTTGTCATGCGGGATTTTTTTTAATGTCGCGTTATGGTCGGCGATAACCAATGGCAGCAATCCCATCGCAGATCTCCTGTCTAATAGTACGCTATTGCTGTTGAGGGTTTTTTGCATTGTAATGAGCGGCCTGATTACTTATTATGCGATCAAGCGGCTTGCTTTGCCGCCGCCCTTTGCCGCTTTCCTGATCGGTATCGGCTTATGCGTTTTTAATTTTCAGGCGCAAGCCCTGGAGGTGAGAGACGAGTATGGTTTCTGGGGTCAAATCTTCGGTATCCAGGATAAAGTTTTGGCGTTTTCATTATGGCTGGCGTTAATTGAATCGATTATTTTTAGTTTATTTTTAATGATCAATCTTTTTCTGGTTTGGAAACGTAAACACCTTGACCAGAACATCCTGGCTTTAATTGTTTCGGTAATTATTTTGATTGAGGTATCTTTTCATGTAACCGTAGGTTTTGATGAAGCAGGAAGATTGTTTTACCTGGTTTTGCATCTGGGTGCCCTGATTTACTTAATCAGCGTTCTGGCCGGCGAGCAGAGGGACCCTAGAATTAAACTTAAAAGAATGGCGATGGTATTTTGTGCTGGGATGTTCTTTGCGGGAGTTTTGGCTTATCGCTGTTTGCCGGATCGTCAGGATAAATTTACCGTGTTGTATGATGGCATAAAAGCTTCTTCTTTTTCCAGAACCGTAGGGGTTCGGGGTGTTCTTTTTCCCAATGCCGCTGCGGCTTTGGGTATCCAGGATGTCAATGGAATTGTAAGTTTGTCCATCAAAAGATTCCAGCTTTTTCAAGATAATTGCCTGCGTTCCTGGCCGAACAGATGGCAGGATGGTTTATGGCTCACCGGGGTGATGGATGCTCGCGGAGGGAGCAATATATTCCGTAACACGAGAGACCGGCATTATTTTTATTCGCTGGTCGGGGTTGAAAATTATCTGGTGAAAAATCGCTTAAGCGTTCCCTTCTTAAAATTAATAAATGATTCCGGTCTTAAACGATATTATAATGAAGCGGCAATGCCTCGGGCATTTATCGTGCCGAAATGGTCAGTGGTGTTTAATTCCGAAGATGCCCTGCAATGGATGCTCAATAATTCTTTCACTTTTAAATCCGAGGGGGTGGTGGAAGGAAGCGATATCCAGGATGTGTTTTATTTATCGGAGGATTATTCTGTTTGGGCTGAGATAAAATCATACGATTTGCATTCCGTTGTAATAGAAGCACAAACCGATGTCCCGGGACTATTGATTTTAACCGACGCTTACCATCCGGATTGGCGGGTGAAGGTGGACGGAGCTAACCAGAAAGTTTATCCGGCGGACCTCTGTTTCCGGGGGGTATTTTTAAAACCGGGCAAACACCAGGTAAGATTCTTTTATTTTCCCCGGGTCTTTTATCTTTGCGCAGGGGTTTCCATTCTTTTGTTATTGGGAATGTTCATTTTATCCTGCCGGCCGTTATGGATAAGATGTTTTGGTACCGATTATGCTAAACATAAAAAACAGTAATTTATATTTTTCAAATTTTATCAAAGAATACTCCGTTCAGGTCTATTTTTTCTTTCTTTTCCTGGTTTTGTTTTTCATCTATCTGCCGTCGTTTTTTGCTCCCTTAAGAAGCGATTATTTGCCCTTGCTTTATTTTTTCCATCATCTGGATGCCCTGCCGGGAAAGATTAAATGGCTGCATATTTTAAACTATGACCCGGTCAATCAGGTCAACTTTTACCCGCTCACCCATGTAATTATATATCTGGAATACCTTGTTTTCGGTTCCTGCCCGTTTTGTTATCATTTGTTCCATTTCGGCATGTATTGTGTCAGCCTGGCATTAATTTATAAATTAGCCAGGATATTCTGCCCGGACCGCTCATTGACCATCGCGTTTGTCACCCTCTTTGCCTTTCTTTTTTCGCATTTCGATATCATCATTTGGAGCTACCACATACATATTATTATCTCCTTTTGCCTGCTTTTGACCGGATTTATGCTGTATCTAAAATTTCTAAAAACAGGAAAAACCGCTATTTTGATCTGGGTAATTATCGCGTTTCTCTTACCTTTGTTTTGCTATCTGCCTTTTGTCTTCTGGCCCCTGGGGATCATTATTCTGGCCTGGCTTAAAAGTCCGCCAGACAGTGTCGGGCTTTCGAAGGCAAGAAAAAAGGCTTCTTTGCTGTTGGTTCTGGGAATAACCTATTCTTTATATATAGGCGTTTTCTTTACTACCCGCACGATCGGGACTTATGACGGGGCGCTGGTGTCTTTAAATAAAATTTTCGAGCCGCGCCAATATTTCATCGCTTTTTTTTCCGTGTTTTTCGATACTTTTTATAACGGGGTGCTGGTTAATCTGATGCCCTTTATCGCCTGGCCGTTAAAAACTTGTGAAAACATTGAATTGGGAGGGTGGTTAAACACGCAGATTCCCGCGATAATCAGGATTATATATATCGGCGGCGGGTTAGCCTTGTTGATCTGCCTTTTGGTTCCGGTTTATTTTTTTCGTCGTAAAAAATACGAACTGAGCAAAGCCAGTATTTTTTTGTTCTTTCTATTATTCTCCGAATTTTTTGTTTTATCACGTTTAAGCCTGCTGGTTAATGACCCGCAGTATGTTTTACAGCAGTTCAGGTACCAGTATATTATCAATGTTTTCGTGATGATTATTGTTTTGTTAATCGTGCATCAGGCTTTAGGCAATTCTAAGCTTCGCCTGCAGATATTCAGATGCGGCTTAGCGCTGGTTTTAATAATGAATATATACTATTCGCTGCGCGGGGCTGCCTACGTAAATTCTGAGCTGGCGCCGCTGAAAAAGATCGTTTATAGTATTAAAAGTAAAATCGATTCTGGGATGATAAATTCCGAGAATAAAATCTATATTGATGATAAAATAACCCAGGTACTCCCCTCATTGTGCTGGAATGATTACATGGGTACGCGTTTTATGAAACATACCTACCAGTGGATGTTTACGCAAAAAGAGGTAAAATATTTCACATTTTCTCCGCAGGGTGCAAAATGGGTAATCCGGGAAGAAGATTTTGAGTTGGTTGAAAATTAACCATGATGATTAAAACGAAACTGCCTTTAAATATTTTCAAACAGCTTTTTTTCAGCCTGCTCAAAATCCGCAGGGTGGAAGAGGAGATTGCTTGTCTTTACCCGGCTCAAGAAATGCGCTGTCCGGTTCATCTTTGTACCGGCCAGGAGGCGATCCCTGCCGGGGTATGCCAGGCGCTTAAGAAAAACGATGTTGTTTTCGGTTCGCACCGGGCCCACGGTTATTATATTGCCCGGGGGGCAAGTCTGAAGGCTTTTATGGCTGAATTATACGGGAGAGCTAAAGGTTGCGGTAAAGGAAAAAGCGGTTCCCAGCATTTTGCCGCTCCGGAAGCAGGATTCATGGGGAGCTCGGCGATTGTCGCCGGGACCGTACCGATTGCCGTAGGCGCCGCCCTGTCTTTTAGGCTGCAGCAGAAAAGATCCGTAGCGGTAGTGGATTTCGGCGATGGAGCGACCGATGAAGGGGTTTTTTACGAAGCGCTGAATTTTGCCGCCCTTAAAAAATTACCGGTAATTTTTATTTGTGAAAATAACGCTTACGCCACGCATGCGCACATGCGGCAACGCCAGGCCAAGGATAATATCGCCGCAAGGGCGCAAGCATTCGGAGTACCGGCCGTTAAGGTTGACGGGAATAATGTTTTAGAGGTTTATCGGGCGGCAGAAAGCGCAATCCGGAATGCGCGCCGGGGAGAGGGGCCGGCCTTGATTGAATGCGCGACTTATCGTTGGATGAGCCATGTCGGTCCGGATTATGATTGCAGCCTCGGTTACCGGAGCGAAAAAGAATTAAAACGATGGATTAAAAAATGCCCGCTTAAAACTTTTCAGCAACAATTGCTTAAAAGAAAAGTGGTCCGTAGGTTAGAATTTGACCGAATGCTTAAAAAAATTAATGCTGAAATTAAATCGGCCGTTGCTTTTGGCAAAAATAGCCCTGCTTCGCAGCCGCAGGATTTACTTAAGGGTGTCTACCGGGAATAGGCAATAAAATGAAAAGAGAGCGGTTAAGAGCAATCACTTACAGGGAAGCAATCCGGGAAGCTTTTTATCAGGGGATGTCGAAAAATAAAAAAATCTTTATGATGGGTTGCGGGGTAAGTTCCCCGGATGCGATTTTTGGCAGTATTACAGGGCTGCTTAAAAAGTTCGGCGAAAAGAGGGTAATCGAGGCACCGATTGCCGAAAACGGGATAACCGGGGTTTGTATCGGCTCTGCGCTTACCGGTATGCATCCGGTGATGACCTTTCAGAGGGTAGATTTTGCCTTAATGGCGATGGATCAGATCATTAACCATGCGGCCAAGTGGCACTATATGTATGGCGGAAAGATGTGTATTCCGCTTGTGCTCAGGGGTATTGTCGGCCGGGGCTGGGGACAGGGTGCCCAGCATTCTCAGAGCCTGCAATCTTTGTTCGCGCATATTCCCGGATTAAAGGTAGTTATGCCAAGCAGCCCCCGGGATGCCAAAGGGCTGTTGATCTCCAGCCTTGAGGACAAAAACCCGGTAGTTTTTCTTGAGTATCGCTCGCTATATGATTTAAAAGAAGAGGTTTCTTCCGGATATTATTCTATTCCTTTGGGCAAGGGCAAGGTAGTCAGGCCGGGTAAAGATATTACGGTAGTGGCGATTTCGGCGATGGTCGAGGAGGCGAAAAAAGCAGCCGAGCTGCTTAAAAAATACAAGATCGATATCGAAATTATCGATCCGCGTACCTTAAAGCCGCTAGACGAAGAATTGATATTAAGGTCGCTAAAAAAGACCGGTCGGCTGATTGTTGCCGATACGGGTTGGAAGTCTTGCGGTTTCGGCGCGGAGATTGCCGCGGTAGCCGCCGATAGAGGATACAAATACCTGAAGGCCCCCGTCAAAAGGATACATTTGGCAGAATGTCCTGCTCCCAATAGCCCATACTTAGAGCGAGTTTTTTATCCCAGCGCGGAAGAAATCGTCCAAGAATCTAGAAAACTGGTATAATCCGGAAAATGCATCATAAACCGGATCAACCGCAGCATTTCTTGAGTTAATCAGTGTAACTACTTTAAGAGCAGGTTTTACCTGTATTACCCGCATGGCCAGAGAAAAATTAATTAAAAGTCTGTTTTTAGCCGTCATAAGTACAATTGTTGTCTTATTGCTATTCGAGCTGGCCCTGTTTTTGTCCGGAGAGTTGTATTATGCATCGCGGCTCAAAAATACAGTTAAGATCGGATTGGATAAAAATATAGTAAAAATTCTTTGCTTGGGAGATTCGTTTACTTTCGGCATGGGGGCGAGAAAAGAATATGCTTATCCCAAGCAACTGGAAAGAAGACTGAATGAAAATAAATTCGAAAATAAAAAATATGTCGTTTTCAACGTAGGGGTGCCGGGGAATACCTCTTCCAAGCTGCTGAATCATTTGGAGGAAGATTTACAGGCATTCAGCCCGGATATTATAATTGTGCTGATTGGCATGAATGACAGATTTTGCATCGAAGAAACGAATTATTTTTTATTCAAACACAAGGGGTTGATCAATAGGCTATTATATTATTTAAGCGGTACCAGGGTATATAAGCTATTTAAAAGATTTGTAAGTACTTTAGAGATAAGGGTATGGGAAGACAGGCTTAAGAAAACATATAGAACTGATCCTGTTTGCGAGCCTTTTAAGTCAAGGGAGAAAGGCTTAAGCGTAGATACAGCAAAGTTAAAAACAGCTAGAAAGCACCTTGAATTAGCAACGGAGAAATATTTTAACGCCCGGGATATTAAGCTTGAACCGGCCATTGAGGAATTCCAAAAAGCAGTTGAAATAATGCCTGATAATAAAGACGGCTATTTGGGATTAGCCCAGATTTTTATACACAGCGATAAATTCGATTTAGCCATTGATCAACTGGAAAAAGCGATAGAGATTGATCCTTGTGATAAAGAAGCGTGGAATAAGCTATGGTTAGTTTATTACCGGATGGGTAAATTAAGCTTAGCCCAAGAGGCGCTAAAAAAATATTTGTATTTGTATCCGGCAGATCTTCCCAAGTATTTGTTATTTCTGCAATCAGGTTTTCCCGATTGTAAAAATTTTGACGCATTTACTGATTTGCTTAGCAATAATCTGCAGCGGATTATAGATATCGCTAAAAGACGTAAAGTAGGGATAATCCTGCAGGATTATCCCAATCTTCCTGTTTTGATTGCAAGTGCAATCGCTGATAAAAATAAGGTTATTTTCGTCCAGCAACAGTTGGCATTTAGCAAGTTAGCTTTTCAAGAGAACTACAGCAGGGATTATTTCGTTGAAGATGGGCATTGTAACGGTAAAGGGTATGCGGTTATGGCCGAAAATGTATATCAAGTGTTGAGAACAGATTTCTTTAATGCAGCCGATGCTGGGGAATAAGCGGTTTGCCGGCCTATTTCTAAATAAGTAATTAAGAGCGCAGGTGACAGTTATTCTAAGTTTCAACAGTTGGATTGTTGAGGAAAAGCTTCTTTACACCCGGCAAGAAAATAGGTATAATAATTTTTCCTTTAGTTAATCTTTTGCGCCTATAGTTTTTCTGCGCCTGTAGTCCGCCTCGGCCGCCAAGCAAAGCTTGGCGAGCCGGGGCGAGGCCTCGCCAAAATCACTTGGATTTTGGCGGGCAATTGGACCTGATAATTTATTTTTAATGCGCCTGTAGCTCAACTGGATAGAGTAACGGCCTACGAAGCCGCGGGTTGCTGGTTCGACTCCAGCCAGGCGCATTTGTTTTAAGACTCTCGCCCGCCCTATGATACTTAGTAAACTACACCCATATTACATGCAGGAGGCCTTAAAAGAAGCCCGCATGGCCTTTGAAGAAGATGAGGTTCCGGTTGGAGCGGTGATTGTGCATAACCACCAGATTATTGCCCGGGGGCACAACCAGATCGAGCGTTTAAAAGACCCCACTGCGCATGCCGAAATCATTGCCATTACCAGTGCCGCAAATTACTTGGGGACAAAGTGGTTGAACGGGGTGAGCCTATATGTTACAATTGAACCGTGTAGTATGTGCGCCGGGGCATTGGTGCTGGCGCGGATAAAGAACCTATGCTTCGGGGCCAAGGATCCTAAAACCGGCGCTTGCGGCTCCGTGATCAATATCGTCAATCATAAAAAATTAAATCATCGGATTAAAGTCACCGGCGGAATTCTAGAAGCCGAGTGCGGTTTGTTATTAAAAGATTTTTTTAAGAAAAAACGTAAAAAAGTTTGCGAAGAGAAGAATTAGTAAAATATTTTTGCAAGCCGAAAGGTTTTTAACAGCTATCCGCGATAGCGGATATGGCTAATACAACCGAAATGCTGTTAAAAACTTAAAGGGGCGCGGGGAAAGAATTTTCCCGCAGTTGGGGGAGAACAGCGTCCGTAAATTGAGCTCAGACAGCTTTAGGAGGGGGCTTGCCCCATCCTAAGGAGCGTAGCGTCACCAGATTAGGTAACTTAGTAATAGATAAACCTAAAGTAAAAAATAGGTCTTAAAGTATAGAATAAGCTGTAGCGTAGCGACCTTGGAGAGGTGGCTGAGTGGTCGAAAGCAACTCACTGCTAATGAGACCAGAGATATAACCTTAACTTGTTGATTCTATTGTAACTACAATCTCCGTTAAATACTTACGGAGTTTTTTTATTGGTGAAGGTATCTATTAATTGTCATTAGTAACTATCTCTGTTGGACATTATTTGGGCACGGACAATTT
>JBFZAU010000065.1:0-4328 GCA_041308825.1 Candidatus Omnitrophota bacterium | reverse complement strand
GCCAGACTCTTAATTACTAACGATTCTGCAGTGATGAATCTGGCCAGTTATTTGAATCTGCCGGTGGTGGCGATTTTCGGGCCGACCAGCGAAGAAAAATACGGCCCCTGGTCGCTTAACTGTGCGGTCGTAAAAAAAGAGGTTTTCTGCCGGCCATGCGAAAAAGCGCAGTGCCGTTTTGGGCACTTAAAATGTTTAACCGCGATTAACCCGCCGGATGTTTTTAGGCAGGTTAAAGCCGTGCTGGGAAAAGAAAATTCCGCTTTGCCGCAAACTAACGGGAAAACTATGCCGGTTTTTAAAAGAATTCTCATGGTGCGTAATGACCGGCTGGGGGACGTGCTTTTATCAACCCCGGCAATTAAGGCTTTGCGGCAGGGGCTGCCTCAAAGTTATATTACGATGCTGGTTTCACCGTACACCAAAGAGGTGTTAGAGGGGAATTTAGATTTGGATGAAATAATCACTTTTGATAAAGAGGCAAAAGATAAAGGTTTCTGGGCTGCTTTGCGGTTTATTAAATTTTTAAGGCAACAAAGATTTGATCTGGCGGTGGTTTTGCATCCGAGCAGCCGGATGCATTGGTTTACTTTTTTGGCCGGCATACCTAAGCGCTTGGGTTATGCACGTAAATGCGGATTTTTGCTTACCGATAAGATTAAGCATGATAAGCAGCTGGGGCAAAAACACGAGTCAGAGTATGCTTTGGAGATGTTAAAATATTTGGGGATTCCTCCGGCGGATACCGCTTTGTTTATGCCGATCAAGGATGAATCGGAAAAATGGGCGCAGGCCTTGCTTAAAGATGCGCAGATTAAAGATAACGACCGGTTATTAATCATTCACCCTACGGCAAGTTGTCCTTCCCGGATCTGGCCGCCGGAGCGGTTTGCCCAGGTAGCCGATAAGCTTGCCCAGCAGTACGGGTTTAAAGTAATTATTGTATCTGATTCTAAAGATATGCAGAAATCCCAGTCAGTAATCAAGCATATGCGTACTGCAGGTTTATGCCTGGCCGGTAAAACTTCGATTAGCCAATTAGCCAGCTTATTAAAAAGAAGCCAGCTGTTTATCTCTACGGACTCAGGCCCGGCGCATCTGGCTTGCGCTTTGCAGGTGCCGGTGATTACGATTTTCGGCCGCAGCCAGCCAGGATTAAGCCCTAAGCGTTGGGGGCCGCGAGGGGAGAAGAGCAGGATTTTGCATAAAACTGTGGGTTGTACGACATGCCTGGCGCATGATTGTCAAAAGGGTTTTGCCTGCCTGATGGCCACTACCGTTGAGGATGTGCTTTTGGCCGCCGATTCACTCCTGAAGAATTAATAATATTCATACACGTCTGCCTTGGGTAGTTTTTCGCCGGGGCGCTTGTTTTGCCCCTGCGAGGCAAAACTGCGCTCGGGTTTAGCTAGCGTCATCCACCCGGCCCAAATGGAATGGCCGGTGCGCGCCTCTGCGCAGTCTTCGCCTACGGCGGAGCCATGCCCGCTCCTTGCCTCCACGCCCGGCTCAAAACCACCCAAGTCATCCGTGATAAATTTTATTATAAAGCCTTCCGGCTTTTGCTTAAGGCACAATCAGAAGATTTTCGGCATCCTAAGATAGTGTTAGTGTGCGAGGAATTACGTCGAGCGCAGGCTGTGTCTTCTTTTGCGTAAGGAAAGAGCCGGAGCGAGACGTAAGCCGAAGCACACGGCGAAAATCTTCGTGCCGTAGCAAAAGCCGGAAGGCTTAAGCTACGGATCTAGAAGGTTTTGGTCCTGCGTAGAAATATATATTTGATTTTAGGCTGAATTATGCTAAAATTATTGCCTATGATTAACTTAAAGAAAGTAAAAAGATATTCGATTAAAACCCGCTTGAGCAAGGTAAATAAGGGGGATTTTGCGGCTAAACCTAAAAAGGGCAAGAGCTTTTCTGTGTTTTTGGATTCCCTGCCTAATATTCTAAAGGCCAAGGATTTACGCGCGATTTCTGCGGCGATTGTTTCGGCACGCAGGAAGAATAAAGGCGTGATCTTGATGGCCGGAGCGCATGTGATCAAATGCGGGCTTAATCCGGTTTTAATCGAGCTTTTGGAGAAAAAGATAATTACCTGTATCTGCCTGAATGGGGCAGGTATCATTCATGATTTTGAGATTGCTTATCAGGGAAAAACTTCCGAAGATGTAGCGGCTAATCTTAAAAGCGGCAAGTTTGGGATGGGCAAAGAGACGGCAGATTTTATAAATTTTGCAGCTCAAGAGGGGGTGGCTGCCGGTTTTGGTTTAGGTTATGCGGTCGCCAATAAAATTGCTCGAGCGCCTTTACCGTATAAAAATTTGAGCTTAATTTATAATGCCTATAAACGCAAGGTGCCGGTTTGCGTATTTGTGGGGATTGGTACGGATATTATTCATCAACACCCTTCTTTTGATCCGGAGGCAACCGCCAAAGGTTCTTTGCGGGATTTTTATATTTTAGTCGAACAGATCCATAAGCTAAATCAGGGGGGAGTGGTTTTAAACTTTGGCTCGGCGGTATTATTGCCCGAGGTATTTTTGAAAGCCTTGAACCTTGCCCGTAATTTGGGGAAAAAAGTAAAAGATTTTACCAGCGCAACCTTTGATATGATCTATCAGTACCGTGCCGCGCAGAATGTAGTGATCCGCCCCACTGCTGGCGCAGGAAGCGGTTATTATATTATCGGTCACCATGAAATCATGCTGCCGCTTTTAGCGCAAAGCGTGATGGAGAAGAAATGAAAAATTTAAAGAAGATAATTGCGAAAATCAATAAGGCCAAAGTCCTGGTGGTCGGCGACTTGATTCTGGATCAGCATATTTGGGGAGAGGTGGAAAGAATTTCTCCGGAGGCTCCTGTCCCGGTGGTCTGGGCAAAAAAAAGGACGTATGTACCGGGAGGCGCAGCCAATGTTGCCAATAATGTTAGTGCTTTAGGCGCCAAGGTGAGCCTTTGCGGAGTGCTGGGTGACAGTAAAGAGCCTTCTACCGAGATATTTAAGTCTGAGGCTAAAAAATTGGGCATTGATATCCGGGGGGTGCTCTTTGAAAAAGAAAGAAAGACAACACTTAAGACAAGAATTATCGCCGGCCATCAACAAATGGTAAGGGTAGACTGGGAGGATGTGCATAATATTTCCCAGAAGGTCAGGCAGAAGCTTTTTAAATTTCTCGGAGATAATATAAATAAATTCGATGCGATTATTATCGAGGATTACGGCAAGGGGCTTCTGGACCGTGAGCTAACAGCCCAGATCATTAAGGACGCCAGGTGGCATAAGAAGGTGGTCACCGTTGACCCTAAGGAGAACAATTTCGATTGCTATAAACATGCCACCTGCATTACCCCTAACCGTAAAGAAGCCCAAAATGCCATCCGGTATTTGAAGATGAATGACCGGGGAAACCGGTTTAAAATTTACAAAGAAAATCTGTTTATCGATGACGATATTATCAAGGCGGGAGGGGCGATTTTGGAATATTTGCAACTGGAAAGCCTGCTGATTACCCTGGGGGAGAGCGGAATGTGGCTTTTTGAAAAAGGGGATAACGAGCGTATTCCTACGGTGGCGCAGGAGGTTTTTGATGTTTCCGGGGCCGGGGACACGGTGATCAGCGCTTTTACGCTGGCGCTTTGTGCCGGGGCTTCCAAGTTAGAAGCTGCCCACATCGCTAATTTTGCCGCCGGGATTGTCGTGGGTAAATTAGGCACTGCGGTGACCAACACTACTGAACTTTTAGCGAGGATAAAATAGCATGGATGTGATCGGGGTAATCCCGGCTAGGTATTCATCAACCAGGTTTGCCGGAAAAGTGCTGGCCGATATCATGGGTAAGCCTATGCTGCAGCATGTTTGGGAACGCGCCAAACAATCCAGGATGCTGGACGATTTGGTGATTGCCTGCGATAACGAAATTATTTTAAAGGCCGCTTCCGGGTTCGGGGCTAAAGCGGTGATGACCTCGACCAAACATGCTTGCGGTACCGACCGGATCAGCGAGGTGGTCAATCCTTTGGATGTCAAAGTGATTATTAATATTCAAGCGGATGAGCCCCTGATCCATCCGATGATGATCGATAGTTTAGCCCGGGCTTTGCTTGAGGATAAAATGCTGAACATGGCTACGTTAATGAAAAAAATCGATGATGTCTTAGAACTGCTTGATCCTAATGTGGTCAAAGTGGTGGTGGATAAAAATAATTTTGCCCTGTATTTTTCGCGCGCCCCGGTTCCGTATCTGGCGCCGAATGCCGATATTGACCAGGTAATCTACTATAAGCATATAGGCCTTTACGGATATACCAAAGATTTTCTTTTTACTTAT